>JALOLI010000035.1:0-8383 GCA_025456165.1 Acidimicrobiia bacterium
CTCCACCACCCGGGGCAGGCGGTGGATCTCGTCGATGAACATCACGTCGCCCCGCTCCAGGTTCGAGAGGATGGCCGCCAGGTCCCCGGCCCGCTCCAGAGCCGGGCCGGCCGTCGCCCGGAACTGGGCTCCCATCTCCCCGGCCACGATCGCCGCCATTGTGGTCTTGCCCAGGACGGGCGGCCCCGAGAAAAGGAGATGGTCCACCGGCTCCCCCCGCCCCGCCGCCGCCTCGATGAGGATGGCCAGGCGCTCCTTTAGTTCCTCCTGCCCCACGAACTCCGCCATGCGCCGGGGCCGCAGGCCGGCCTCGAAGGCCGCCTCTTCGGGCTGCAGCGCCCCGGAGAGCAGGCCCTCGTCCCTCATCGCTTCCCCAGGCGCTGCAGGGCGGAGCGCAGCAGGGCCTCTACCTCGCCGTCGGCAGGCAGCCCCTCGAGGGCCTGGCGGATCTCTGCCGGCTGGTAGCCGAGGCCTTCGAGGGCGCCGCGCACCTCGGCCAGGCTGCCGGCGCCGGGGACTTCCTGCAGGTCGGGCATCTCGAAGCGGGCCCGCAAGTCCACGATCAATCGTTGGGCGGTGCGCTTGCCTACCCCCGGCACCAGGGTCAGGGTGTCGGCATCGGCGCCGGCGATGGCCCGGCGCAGTTCGGCGGGGCGCAGGGCGCCGAGGATCGCCAGCGCCAGCCGCGGGCCCACCCCGGTCGCTCCCAGGAGAACCCGGAACACGTCGCGCTCCTCAGCGGTGGGGAAGCCGAAGAGGGCCACCCCATCCTCCCGCAGGTGGAGGTGGGTGTGCAGCACGGCGGTCTGCCCGACCCCGGGCAGGTCGGCCAGGGCCCGGGGGGTCAGGGCCAGTTCGAAACCCACCCCGCCGGCCTCCAGCAGCAGCCCGTCGGGGCCCTTGGCCGCCACCGTGCCCCGCAGGCGGCCGATCATCGCCCGGCTCCCGCAGTGGCCCGCCGCAGCCCGGCGGACTGGAGGTGGCAGATGGCCACCGCCAGCGCGTCGGCGGCATCGGCCGGGCGCGGGGCCGCGGTCAGGCCCAGCCGCCGCGCCACCAGGGCCTGCACCCGGTCCTTGGCGGCATCGCCGCTGCCGGTGACCGCCATCTTCACCGCCGAGGGCGTGTACTCGAACACGGGCACCTGCGCCCGGGCGGCGGCGAGGAGCGCTACCCCGACCGCCCGCCCCACCGCGGTGGCCGTCTGCAGGTTGCGGTTGACGAAGACCTGCTCCAGCGCCATCTCGTCGGGGTGGTACTGGGCCAGCAGCGCCTCGAGGTCCGCGAAGAGCTCCGCCAGCCGCGGGGCGTCGGGGAGCGATGGAGCGGTGCGAATGGCCCCGGCGGCGACGGCGCGGAGTCGAACACCCTCGGAGGCCACCAGGCCGTACCCGGTGGTGCTGAGGCCGGGATCGATGCCGAGCACAAACATGTGTTCGCCAGGTTAGAGCCTGCAGGCGACAGGCATCGGCATGGTCACGGCTCGCCGCCGGGGCGTCGTCACCCGGCTACCGCCGCCATCACCTCGTCGCTGATGTCGAAGTTGCCGTACACCGTCTGCACGTCGTCGAGCTCTTCGAGCAGGTCCACCAGCCGCAGCACCTTGCGGGCCGCTTCCTCGCCGAGCGACAGCAGGGTGCTGGGGATGAAGGTGACCTCACCGGACTCCACCGTCACCCCGCCCTCTTCCAGGGCCCGGCGCACCCGCATCAGGTCGGCAGGAGCGGTGATGATCTCCCACTGCCCACCCGACGCGCGCACGTCCTCGGCGCCGGCGTCGAGGGCGGCCAGCATCACCGCATCCTCCTCGCCCGCCGCCAGCAGGTAGCCCTTCTTGTGGAATTGGTAGGCGACCGATCCCGGCTCGCCCAGGCTGCCCCCGTGGCGGGAGAAGGTGGAGCGCACGTCGCTCGCCGCCCGGTTGCGGTTGTCGGTGAGCACCTGCACATACAGGGCCACCCCGCCCGGGGCGTAGCCCTCGTACCAGATCTCCTCGTAGTTGGCCCCGCCGTCGTCTCCCGAGCCGCGTCTGACGGCGCGCTCGATGTTGTCGTTTGGTACCGAACTGGCCTTGGCCTTCTCGATGGCCTGGGCCAGGGCGGCGTTGCCGGCCGGATCCCCGCCCCCCTGCCGGGCGGCTACCTCGACCGCCCGGGCCAGCTTGGCGAACAGCTGGCCGCGCCGAATGTCCTTGGCGCCCTTCTTGTGTTTGATCGTCGCCCACTTGGAATGACCAGACATCACCGCTCCCGTGCCGTCTCGAGCACAAGTGTATGTAGGCGCGAGTCGCCCGTGAGCTCCGGGTGGAACGAAGTGCCCAGGATCCTTCCCTGGCGGACCACCACGGGGTGCCCGTCGACTGCCGCCAGGACCTCGACGCCGGGCCCGCAGCGGCGCACCCAGGGAGCCCGGATGAACACGGCCCGCATGACTCCCGGCAGCCCGGCGACCTCGAGGTCGGTTTCGAAGGAGTCCACCTGGCGCCCGAAGGCATTGCGCTCCACCACCACGTCGAGCACTCCGAGCTGCGGCTGCGGGCGCGGCCCGGTGGTAGCCGAGGCCAGGAGGATCATCCCGGCGCAGGTGCCCAGGGTGGGCAGGCCCCCGGCGATCGCGGCGCGCAGCGGGCCCATGAGGCCGAAGCGCTCGGCCAGCACCCCCATGGTGGTGGACTCACCACCGGGGATGACCAGTGCCTCCAGACCGTCCAGATCGGCGGGGGTGCGCACCAGCACCGGCTCGGCGCCGGCGGCAGCCAGCGCCGCGGCGTGCTCGCGGAAGTCGCCCTGGAGGGCCAGGACCCCGGCCCGCACCGTCGCCCTCACCGGCCCCGACCGGCCAGAAGGTCCTCCGGCGGGATCTTGCCGATCTCCAGCCCGGCCATAGGGGTGCCCAGGCCGTGCGACACCCGGGCCAGGACGGCAGCGTCCTGGTAGTAGGTGGTCGCCGCCACGATGGCCGCCGCCCGGGGCGCCGGGTCGTCGCTCTTGAAGATCCCCGACCCCACGAACACCCCGTCGCAGCCCAGCTGCATCATCAAGGCGGCGTCTGCCGGGGTGGCGATGCCCCCGGCGGCGAAGTTGACCACCGGGAGGCGGCCGCTTTCGGCGACTTCCCGCACCAGCTCCAGAGGGGCGCGCAGATCCCGCGCCGCCGCCATCAACTGGTCGCCACCCAGCGTCTGCAAGCGGCGGATCTCGTTGACCATCGCCCGCATGTGGCGCACCGCCTCGACGACGTTCCCCGTCCCCGCCTCCCCCTTGGTGCGGATCATCGCCGCCCCCTCGCCGATGCGACGCAGGGCCTCGCCCAGGTCGCGGGCGCCGCAGACGAAGGGGACGGTGAACTGCCACTTGTCGATGTGGTTCTCCTCGTCGGCCGGGGTGAGCACCTCGCTCTCGTCGATGTAGTCGACGCCCAGCGCCTGCAGGATCTGGGCCTCGACGAAGTGCCCGATTCGAGCCTTGGCCATGACGGGAATGGACACGGTGGCCTGGATCGCTTCGATCCGGGCGGTGTCCGCCATCCGGGCGACCCCGCCCTCGCGCCGGATGTCGGCCGGCACCCGCTCCAGCGCCATGACGGCCACCGCCCCGGCATCCTCGGCGATCTTCGCCTGCTCGGCAGTGGTGACGTCCATGATGACGCCACCCTTGAGCATTTCGGCGAGGCCTCGCTTGACGCGACCGGTGCCCTGCTCCACCTCGACTCCTTGGGGGGGTATGGCAGGAGTGTACCGCCGCGGCGAGCCTGTTCCCCGGGGGATCAGCCGCGGGCGAGGGCGTCCCGGTAGGCCTCCAGGTAGCCGTCGAGAACGGCTCCCCGGTCGAAGCGCAGGACCTGGTGCCGGCCCATGCCGGCGAGGCGGGCCGCCTCGCCCTCGTCGGAGAGCACCTCGGTCAGCGCCCGGCTCAATCTCGCGGCATCCCCGGGAGGCACCAGCCGCGCCGCCTCCCCGGCCACGTGGCGGAAGGCCGGGAGGTCGCTGGCCACCACGGCGCATCCAGATGCCAGCCCCTCGGCCACGATGAGCCCAAAGCTCTCTCCTCCCAGGTTGGGGGCGCAGAGCACCGTCGCCTCCCCCAGTTCGCGGATCTTGGCGGCCTCATCCACCCGGCCCAGGAAGGACACTCCCCCCGGCCCCGAAGCCCTCTCGGCCCCGAGCACCCGCAGTTCGGCGCCGGGCACCGCGGCGGCCACCAGCGGCCAGGCCTGCAGGAGCACATCGAGCCCCTTGCGGGGGTCGTCGCGGCCGAGGAACACCACCCGCCGCGGCACCCGGACGGCCCCGGGTCGATAGCGGCCGGTGTCGAGCCCGTTGGGGACGAGGCGCACGGTGGTGAAGGCCTCCACCCCGGCGGCGGCCACCGGGCTCACCGCCGTGGCCACCGCCACCCGCCGCATGAGCCGCCGCAGCAGCGGCGCCGTCCCCCGGTAGAAACGGCGGGCGACCGCGCCCGGGTCGGCGTGGAAAGTGGCGACGCGAGGGGCTCCTCCGGCCAGGAGCGCCGCCGGCCCCGCCATGGGCACGAGCGGCTCGTGCACGTGCACCACATCGGCTCCGGCCACCGCCTCCCGCACCCGGCGGAAGGCTCCCGGGTGGAAGGTGATGGGGGCACGCGAGCGGTTGGCCGGCACCGCCACTACCGGCCCCAGGTGACGGGTGCCGATGGGGCCTCCGGTGCCCGGGGCCACCGCCCAGGCCTCGTGGCCTGCTTCCTGCAGCCACTCCACGAGCGACACGACCTGGCCCTGCACGCCGCCGACCGCGCCCAGGTCGTAGGGGCAGACCAGAGCGACCTTCATCGCCCCTCCCGATCGGACGGCCACACCGGCTGCAACACGTGCCACTGCTCCGGCGCCCGGCGGATCATCTCCTCGAGCACCCCGGCGAGGCGCTGCGTGCCCTCCTGTACTCGCTCATCCAAGGAACCGGCGGCCGGCACGGCGAGCGGCGGGTGAATGTGGAACACGTGGCCGGCGCGGCGCCGGTGGTACACCCCCACCGGGAGGATGATGGCGCCGGTGCGCAGGGCTAGGGTCAGCGGCCCGGCGGGCAGGGTGGTCTCCTCTCCGAACAAGGTCACCCGGATCCCCGTTCCCTTGAGGTCGCGGTCGAACATCAGGGCCAGGACACCCCCCTCTTCGAGCCGCTCGGCCAGCGTCTCGGTGACCCGGGCCCCCCGGCGCACCAGCACGATGTCGATGTCCATGACCGCCCGCATATGCACGAACCAGCGCACCAGGCGTTCGTTCGCCAGGCCCTCGGCGGCGGCGAGCACCCGGGCGCCTTCGGCGGCCGCCTTGAGGCCGGCAGCCTCCCAGTTGCCCAGGTGGGCCACGGCCAGCACGATCCCGGGTGGAGCCGCGATGGCGGCGCGCAGGGTGTCGATGTTCTCGATCTCGCAATCGGCGAGGATTCCCCTCCGCCGGCGGGGCCGGATCCAGAAGGTCTCGGCGTAGTACCGGCCGTAGTAGCCGAACACCCTCCGGGCAGCGCGCCGGGCGTCGATCTCCGGGCCCTGGATGCGCCGCTGGTGGCGCTCGGCCATGGCCAGGCCCGGCCGCGAGATGAACGACATCAGATAGCCGGCCCCGTAGCCCAGGCGGCGGACGACCGGCTCGGGCAGCAAGCCGGCCAGGCCCGCGAGGGCCCTGACCACCAGGTAGCCGAAGAGGCCGCTCACGCTTTCAGCTGTACCCAGGTGTTGTAGAAGCGCTGGACCACCGTCACCCAGGTGAGAACGGCCAGTATCCAAATCGTCGCCTCGAGTGTCTCGAGCCCGACGCCGGCGAGGCCCACCCCCCAGCAGAAGACCAGGATGCGCTCGGCCCGGCCCATGAGCCCGCCCTTGCCCTGCATCCCCTCCGCCTCCGCCCGGGCGCGGATCAGGGAGATGAGCAGCGACCCGCAGACCGCGATCAGGGAGAGCATCACGTACAGGGGCCGTCCCTTGTCGGCCAGGTAGAAGCCGAGGCCGGTCCACATCGCCACCTCGCCCATCCGGTCGGTAAGCGAGTCCAGGAAGGCCCCGCGCCGGCTGTCGGTGTGAGTGAGGCGGGCGAGGATCCCATCGAGCACGTCGAGGGTGGCCCCGAACCCGGCGACCAGGGCGCCCCACGCCAGGTAGCCCAGGCCGATCAGCACCCCACCGGCCACGGCCATGGCCAGGCCGAGCAGGGTCACCCCGCTGGGAGTGAGCCCGGTTCGGGACAGCACCCGGGCAATGGGATCAAAGGCGCGGGAAACCCTCCGACGGGCCCTCATGTCGAGCACGGCGGTAACGAAAGTAGCACACGGGGTGGCGGGCGGCTCCCGACAACTACACTCCCATGGCCCTGCAGGAGGTTCACTTGGCGCCGGTACGCATCAGGAACGTCGTCCTCGTCGGTCACAGCGGGAGCGGGAAGACCGCGCTGGCCGAGGCCCTGCTCCACGCAGCCGGGGTGACCACCCGCATGGGGCGCATCGAAGACGGGAACACGATCACCGACTTCGAGCCCGAAGAGATCGCTCGCGGCTCGTCGGTCAGCCTGGCGATGGCCCCCTTCGAATGGGCAGGCCATCGCATCAACGTCATCGACACCCCGGGCTACTCCGACTTCATCGGCGACGCCCGGGCCGCCATGCGCGCCGCCGACCTTGCCCTGTTCGTGGTGTCGGGCGTCGACGGGGTGGAGGTCCAAACGGAGGCCCTGTGGCGCATGGCCGGCGACGAGGGCATCGCCCGGGCCATCTTCGTCAACAAGCTCGACCGGGAGCGCGCCTCCTACTCCCGCACCCTGACCCAGCTCAAGGCCGTCTTCGGGACGGCCGTGGCCCCCCTGCAGGTGCCCATCGGCTCCGAGCACCGCCTCTCCGGCGTTGCCCAGCTGACCGGCGATGTGGCCTTCACCTACGAGGGGGGCCCCAAGGGCAAGCAGGGCAGCGTGCCGGCGGAGGTGGAGGGCGAGGTCGCCTCGCTTCACACGGCGCTCATCGAGGCGGTGGTGGAGACCGACGACTTGCTGCTGGAGCGCTACCTGGAAGGCACCGAGCCCACCGGCCCCGAACTCGTGTCGGCGATGCACCGCGGGATGCTGGAAGGCACCGCCTTCCCCGTGCTCTGCGGGGCCGCCACTCGTCTGATCGGCATCGACCGCCTGGCCCAGTTCATCGTGGACTACGGGCCCGGGCCCGAGGAGCGCCCGGCGCCGCCGCTGGCCGAAGGCACCGCCCTCCCCGACTCGGGAGTGGTCGCCTACGTCTTCAAGACCCAGTCCGACCCCTACGTGGGCCGGATCGCCTTGTTCCGCGTGTTCCGCGGCTCGATCCCCATGGACACCTCTCTGGAGAACGCCGGGCGCGGGGGCACCGGGCGCATGCACAACCTGTTCACGATGCGCGGCCGGGAGCACCAGGACCTGAGCGAGGTCGCCTCGGGGGACATCGCCGCCGTGGCCAAGCTGGAGTCGGTGCTGGCCGGCGACACCCTGCGCTCCCCCGGCCTCAAGGTCGCCCTGGAGCCGGTGGCCATGCCCCGCCCCGCCATGTCGGTGGCGGTTTTCCCCAAGTCCCAACAGGACGAAGAGAAGCTCTCCCTGGCCCTGCAGCGGGCGGCGGAGGACGATCCCACCCTCCACATGGAGCGCCGGGCCGACACGAACGAAACCGTGCTGTCCGGCCTCGGCGACACCCACCTCGAGGTCACCGTGTCCCGCCTGTCGGCCCGCTTCGGGGTCGAGGTGGAGACCGCCCTGCCCCGCATCCCCTACCGCGAGACCATTCGCGGCACGGCCGACGTCGAGGGCAAGCACAAGAAGCAGACCGGCGGCCGCGGCCAGTTCGGGGTGGCCTTCGTCAGGTTCGAGCCCCTGCCCGTCGGCAGCGGCTACGAGTTCGTCGACGCAGTCAGGGGGGGCAACGTCCCCCGCCAGTACATCCCGGCGGTCGACAAGGGCATCCACGAGGCGCTGGCGCGCGGGATCCTGGCCGGCTATCCGGTCGTGGACATCCGCGCCACCCTGTACGACGGCAAGCACCACTCGGTCGACTCCGATGAGCTGTCGTTCCGGATGGCGGGGATCATGGCCGTCAAGGCGGCTACCCCAACCCTGAAGCCGACCCTGCTCGAGCCCATCATGAAGGCCGTCATTCGCGTGCCCGAGGACCAGATGGGCGAGGTCATCGGCGACCTCAACTCCCGCCGGGGCCGCGTCCTCGGCATGGACTCCGAAGGCCACACCCGGATCATCACCGCCGAGGTGCCCCTCGCCGAGATGCAGCGTTACAGCATCGACCTGCGCTCGATCACCAGCGGCCGCGGCGCCTTCGAGATGGAGATGAGCCACTACGAGGAGTGCCCGCCGTACGAGACGCAGAAGGTGGTGGCGGCCTCCAAGG
>JALOLI010000035.1:8409-10584 GCA_025456165.1 Acidimicrobiia bacterium
AAGGAAGAAGACGAGTAGGTCGGACGCGGTGAACGACGAACGGGCCATCCTCAAGCACGGGGAAAAGGAGCAGCCCCTCGACGTCGTCGTGGGGACCGAGGGCGAGCGCGGCCTCGACATAGGGCGGCTGCTCTCGACCACGGGGATGATGGCCCTCGACTACGGCTTCGCCAACACGGCGTGGTGCCGCAGCGCCGTCAGCTTCGTCGATGGGGAGGCGGGGGCTTTGCGCTACCGCGGCTACCCGATCGAGCAGCTGGCGGCGCACTCCTGCTTCGGCGAGGTTGCCTACCTTCTGTTCCACGGCGAGCTCCCCACCCTCGACCAACTGGAGAACTGGCGCGAGGCGATCACCGCCGAGACGCTGCTCGACGAGGGCATGCGCCAGATGTTCGATGCGCTGCCGCGGAATGCCCACCCCATGGTGTTGCTGGCCTCGGCAGTCACCGCAATGGGGGCCTTCCACCCCGAGCTCGAGAGCGCTCTGGCCGCCGAGCAGGCGGCGATCCACCTGCTGGCCAAGGTGCCCACCGCGGCGGCCTTCGCCTACCGGCGGGGACGCGGGCTCCCCTACGCGTACCCCCGGCGCTCGCTCGAGTACTGCTCCCGTTTCCTCGAGATGACCTTCTCCATCCCCGGCGACGACTACGAGGTGGACCCCGTGGCCGCCCGGGCCCTCGACGTGTTGCTGATCCTGCACGCCGACCACGAGCAGAACTGCTCCACCTCGACGGTCCGCCTGGTGGGCAGCAGCCGGGCCAGCGTGTTCGCCTCGGTAGCCGCCGGTGTCGGCGCTCTCTCCGGCCCCCTGCACGGCGGGGCCAACCAGGAGGTCCTCGAACTGCTCCAGACGATCCACGCCGATGGGGGCAACTACGCCAAGTACCTCTCGCGGGCGAAGGATCGCGAGGATCCCTTTCGCCTGCCCGGCTTCGGCCATCGCATCTACCACAGCTACGACCCCCGCGCCGGCGTCCTCAAGGCCTTCGCCGACCAGCTCGTCGGCCGGCGAGCCGCCCAGGACCCCCTGCTCGACATTGCCCTTTCCCTCGAGCAAGCCGCCCTCACCGACGACTACTTCATCGAGCGGCACCTCTACCCGAACGTGGACTTCTACTCCGGGGTCCTGTTCCGGGCCCTGGGCTTCCCCAACCGGATGTTCCCGGTCCTGTTCGCCCTCGGCCGCCTTCCCGGGTGGATCGCGCAGTGGAAGGAGATGACCGAGGACCCGGACACCCGCATCGGCCGGCCGCGCCAGGTCTACGTGGGGTCCCCCCAGCGCGACTACGTCCTGGTTCACGAACGCCGTTGAGCGGGGAAACGGCGGGCCGGCGGCGTAGCATCGAGCCGCCCCGCCGGGGCCGTCCCACATAGGAGAAACCCATGTCCGACCTCCACGCTCGCGAACGCCAGGACCTCGAGTGGGGCCGCCCGGTGGCCGATCTCATCGAGGAAGACGCGGTAGTGGGCATGGCCTACGAGGACGAAGGCCTGCTGCTCGTCGAGTTCTATCCCGATGCCGACGGCGAGCCGCGCCTCTACGACGTGGCCGACCTGCAGCGAGTGCTCGACACTGTGGTCGCCATGCTGGGCACCGAGGCGGGGGCCGGGCTCGACGACCCGGGCCTGCTCTCGCCCGAATCGGCGCCCGGCGGACACCCCGTCGATGCCCTGGCGGCCGAGTTCGACGAGCGCGCCGTCCGCCGCGGCCCGGAGGACGAGGGCTTCTACCCGCCGGAGGCGGCGGCCGCCATCATCAACCGCTGCGGCGACCTGGGCCTCGCCGTGGTGGCCATCGAGGGCTTCACCCTTCACTCCGGCCGCGAGGAGCGGGTGCCGGGTTGCGCCGCGGACCTCGGAGCGGCCTATCGCGGCGAGCCCTGGGCGGCCTTCCTGGCGGGCTGCAACCTCCAGGCTATGGCCCTGCTGGAGCGCTGGCCCCGGCGAGCCAGCTTCGCCCTCAGCTTCGAGGTGCAGGACACCACCGGCGAGGTATTCGTCCTGTAGAGGGGGCGCCGGGAAGGTGCGGGCCGGCGCCTACCTGGGAGCCCGGCACAGCTCGACGAGGCGGCGCGTGACCTCATCCAGGGAGATCCCCCGTTCCTCTTCGCCGCCCCGCAGCCGCAGGCCCACCGTGCCGGCGGCGACATCGCGGTCGCCCACCACGAGCACGGC
>JALOLI010000036.1 GCA_025456165.1 Acidimicrobiia bacterium
CTGGGCCTCGGCGGCTGGACGTTCACCGGCTACATCTCCCGCTTCGTCATGGGCGGCGGGGACGTGCCGGGCATGGGCTTCCGCTTCCAGGAGGCCAAGTCCGGGCCCTCGGTCGCGGTCGGCCGCGACGGCCACTTCGAGGCCTTCTGCCCGCCCTACTACACCGACATGCACGAGGCGGTCGACGCCTTCATGGCGATGAAGTGGGCGGCCATGGACCCCGACGTGCCCAAGCCCTACAAGGAGCCGGACAAGGTCGTCTCGGCCATCCCCCGGCCCCACCCGGAGACCGTGGACCTGGTCAAGGCCTACTGCCAGTACTGCATCGACACCTACGGCCGGTTCCCGGTCTACGTCGACCCGATGTACCAGCGCCTGACCTGCCAGGCCCAGCACGTGGACCCGGACTTCTACGCCGAGTACTACCCGCCGGGCTCGCTCACCGGCCAGCACCTGAACCACTTCCGCCGCTGGCACCCCGACACCTGCCAGCACGACGGGAACCCGCCGCTGCGCGAGGCCTGACGCCCGACGCGCGAGGACGCGACGCCCGGGCGACACCCACGAGGGGCCGGCCACGCCGGCCCCTCGTCGTTCCGGGACCTCACCGGCTCACGAAGTGGGCCTGCAGGCCGGCCGAGCCCACCGCGCTCCCGGCGGTGGTGAGCGGGCCACCCGAGGTCTGGGTCGCCGCGACGCTCAGCCGGTCGCCGGCGGAGAGGGCGACCAGGCCCTGGACCTGCATCACGGTGGAGTCCTCGGCCGCCGGCCGGGCGCTGGTCACCGCGACGATGTCGCCGTTGCGGCGGATCGACAGGAAGCGGGTGCCGGCGCCGTTGGTGGTCCAGCTCACGTGGGCCTGCACCTGGTAGCGACCGCTCACCGGCACCACGACCTCGTCCTCGGCGCCCTGCGACTGCAGGCCGCGCCACATGCCCCCGGTGTCGAACCGCTCGGTGTCGAAGACCGCCACGTAGGGCACGTTGCTGGCCACCGCCACCCCGCCCGCGGCCGTGGCGACGCTGACCGAGGGAAGCTGCGCGAGCTCGGCCGGGCCGACCACCCCGGCGCGGATCTGCGGCGAGGGGTAGGTGCCGGTGAGGTCGCCGCCGGCCGGGCCGGTCGCCGGGCCCTGGGGCCCCTGGGGACCCTGCGGGCCGGCCGGCCCCTGGGCCCCGGTGGCGCCCGCCGGCCCCTGGGCCCCGGTGGCGCCCGCCGGCCCCGGGAGACCCTGGGGTCCCTGGGGCCCCGGGGCGCCCTGACCACCCTGGGCGGGGACGGCGGCGGGAAGCTGACCGGCCTTGAAGTGACGCAGCGTGAGTGAGCGCAGCGCGACGTCGCGGCCGGCGATCGAGCGGTCGCGCACATCCCGGCCGGTGAGCGAGCCGTCCTTGACCTTGGCCCCGGTGATGAGGGACCCGGCGACGGCCGAGCCGGTGAGCGCCAGGGCGCAGGCGCCGGTGAGGATGAGGTGGGCGGGGCGGATGCGGGTCATCTTGAGGATCCCCTCGGTCCGGGTGATGGGTACGCCCCCTCCAACCCTGTCCCGGCCCCGGCCTGACGGCCCATTTGTTAAGTCCCGGCGGCGCCCTGCTCGGCCGCACACCACCAGGTGGTCCGCCCGCCGACCACCCCGCGTGCCATCTCGGCCCCGCACCGGGGGCACTCGCCCCCCGGCCGGCGATGGGGGATCACCACCCCGGTGTGCACGCCTCCCAGGCGCGTGGCCCGGCGGATCCCCGCCCGCAGGTGACGCCGCAGCGCGTCGAGCTCGGGCACCGAGAGCGCACCGGCCGGCCGGTGCGGGTCCTGGCCCGCCTGCCAGAGCACCTCGTCGGCCAGGAGGTTCCCCACCCCGGCGATCACCGCCTGGTCCATGAGCCGGGCCTTGAGCGGGGCGGTGCCCTGCCCGACCCGTCGGCGGAACGCCTCGCGCGTGACCTCTGCGGCGTCCGGGCCGATCCGCGAGTGGTCGGGGTCGAGGACCATGCGCCCCAGACGGCGCGGATCCCTGAGCCAGAGCGCCCCGCCGTCGGCGAACTCGATCCGGGCCCGGCCGTGGCGCGGCGGCGCGGCGGGGTCGATGAGGATGCGCCCGCTCATGCCCAGGTGCAGGCCGAGCTCAGGACCCGTCCCGGCGTCGGTCTCGAGCCACATGTGCTTCCCGCGCCGGCACGCCGCGGTGATCGTCCGGCCCCGCAGGGCGGCGTCGATCTCCCCCGCGGCGTGCGGCCGGCACACGAAGTCATCGGTGTCGTCCACCGCCGCCACCACCCGCCCGAGCGCCCGCTCGGCGATCAGGGCCCGCGCCCGCTCGACCTCCACGATCTCCGGCACGCCGTGATGATCGCGCGCGGCGACGTCCGGGGTGGGTCGGTACGGGCCGCGGCCTCCCGCACCGACTCGGGGCCGCGCCCCGGCCGCGCCCTACCGGATCCGGGCCAGCGCCAGCATCGCCCAGGCGAAGCCCCGCCCGGGGATCGAGCGGCGCCGGGGCGGCCGGGCCACCGCCCGCTGGAGCACCCCCACGCGCTCGGCCAGGAGATCGCGCTCATCGCGCAGGGCGTCGCGCTCGGCCACGACGGCGGCGAGGTCGGCCACCAGGCGGTCGCGCTCGGCGCGCACGGCGGCGAGGGCCGGGCCCTCGCCCTTCTCGGCCTGCAACTGCTCGACGCTGCCCGGGTCGATCAGGGTGCGCTGGGCGCCGGCCGGGCCGCTGGTCTCGCCGGCCAGACGGCCGGCGCGCAGGTACCGCCACACGGTCCGCTCCGACACGCCGAGCGCGCGGGCGGCCTGGGCCACGGTGATGTGGTGGGGATCGTCCATGCCCCACCGGTTCGCCGCCGGGCGCCCGACTCCTTGACAGGGGCCGGGCGCCCGACAGGGCGTCAGTACGCGAGCCGCTACTCGGTCGGCTTGCGCTGGATCAGCATGTTCCACTGACCCTTCTGCACGACCTTGTCCTCCTGGTTGAGGACCTCGATCTCGTAGATGCACCACCCCTGCTTGGGGTTCTTGTGCTCGCTCTTCTCCCCGATCACCCGGCGCACCCGCACGGTGTCGCCGAAGAAGACCGGCGCCCGGAACGCCCACTCCTTCAGGCCCACGAAGGCGGCGGTGGCGATCTTGGGCTCCATCTTCTCCACCTGCAGACCGGTGGCGATGGAGGTCACCAGCATGCCGTGGGCCACGCGCTTGCCGAACACCGACTCGCTGGCCCGCACCTCGTCGATGTGGAACCAGTTGAAGTCGCCCGACACGCCGCAGAAGTTCACGACGTCGGCCTCGGTGATGGTGCGGTTCAGCGACACCGCCTCATCACCCGGGTTCAGCTCCTCCCAGAACAGACGCTCAGCCACACGGCCTCCTCAAGGTCGCTCCGACATGCCCGCACGCAGGCACGCCCCGCACCGGGCGGGGCACCGCGGGGACGATACCGGCCGCGCGCCGGCCGGCCGCCCGACAAACGCACCGCGCCCCCGCGCCGGACGGACCGGGCGGGGGCGCGGGGTGACGCCGGCAGGGGCGGGAGGCTAGAGCGCCTCGACGCCCTGGCGGATGCGGTCGATGCCCTCCTCAAGGACCTCATCCGGCGCGGCGTAGGTGATGCGCACGTGGCCCTCGCCCCGGTCGCCGAAGGCGTTGCCGGCCACCACGCCCACGCCGTGCTGCTCGATCAGGTAGTCGGCGAACTGCTGGGCGGTCATGCCGGTGCCGCGGATGTCGGGGAAGACATAGAACGATCCGTCGGGGGCCTGGCACTCGATGCCGTCGATGGCGTTCAGCGCGGCCACCACCTTGTCGCGCTTGGCCTGCAGGCGGCCCATCATGTCGGCGACCTGGTCCTGCGGGCCGGTCATCGCGGCCAGGGCCGCCATCTGCACGAACGCCGGCACGTTGGTGACGGAGTTCTGCTGGAAGATGTCCATGGTGGTGATCAGGTCGGCGTTGGCCACGCACCAGCCGATCCGGAAGCCGGTCATGATGTAGGTCTTGGAGAAGGTGTCGACCACGATCGAGCGGTCGGCCATGCCCTCCAGGTAGGAGATGCTCTTGTGCTCGGAGGGCGGGTAGACCATGTGGGAGAAGATCTCGTCGGTGAGCACCATCACGTTGCGCTCGCGGCAGATCTCGGCGATCTCCTCCAGCTGCCCCACCACCATGCCGTTGGGCCGCTGGGGGGTGTTGAGGATGAGCATCTTGGTGCGGGGGGTGATGAGGTTCTTGAGGGAGTCAAGGTCGAAGTGGAAGTCGGGCTCGACCAGCGGGGCGTAGACGACCTTGCCCCCGGCGTAGGTGATCCAGAACTCATCCGGCGGGTAGCCGGGGTTGGGGAAGATGACCTCGTCGCCCTGGTCGACCAGGGTCAGCAGCGACTGGGTGAGGGCGTGCTTGGCGCCCATGGTCACCAGCACCTCCTCCCGCTTGGTCGGCCGCCCGCGGCGGGTCATCTCCTGGGCGATGGCGTCCCTGAGCTCGGGCATCCCGGGGCCGGGCACGTAGCGCACGTGGCCCTCGTGCACCGCGCGGGCGGCGGCCTCGTAGATGTGGGGGGCCGGGTAGAACTCATCCCCCTGGAAGTCGCCCTTCTCCATGTGGATGACCCGCCGACCGGTCTCGCGCTCAAGCGCCTCGGCCTTGCGCATGGAGGCCCACTGCTTGGGCAGGACGAAATGGCTGGTGCGGCTCGAGAGCGGGAGCTTGAAGTCGGTCGCGGTGGTCATCGGGCGGTGCTCCTTTTCTGGTGCGAGGTGGAGGGGGAGGGACGGGTCGCGACCGACCGGGGGCCGGCGCGGGGGGCGGGCCTCACGGCCCGGTGCGGAGCGCCGCGGGCGGGCGCTCCGGGGTCGTGGTGGCCCGCACCCGGCGGGCGGCCTGGGCATAGACCTGCGACTGGCCGGCGCCGAGGCGCCGCGACAGGCCGCGGGCGGCGCTCATGACCAGGTCGGCGAGGGCGTCCACACGGGCCGGGGTCACCCGGGTGACCGGGCCCCCGATCCCGATGGCCGCCACGACCTGGCCGGTGTGGTCGAGGATGGGCGCGCCGATGCAGCGCAGGCCCTCGTCGTACTCCTCATCATCCACCGCATACCCCTGCTCGCGGATGCGCTGGAGCTCGGCCTCGAGCCGCTCGGGGTCGGCGATGGTGTGGGGGGTGTAGGCGGCCATCCCCCGCTCGGCGAGGATCTCGCGCACCGCCGGGAAGGACAGGTCCGCGAGCAGCACCTTGCCGAGGCTGGTGGCGTGGGCCGGGTACCCGCGGCCCATGGCCGAGGGGATCCGGAGCGCCCGGCGCGCCTCCACCTTCTCGATGTAGATCGCCTCGCCGCCGTCCAGCACGGCCAGGTGCCCGGTCTCGCCGGAGTCGCGCACCAGCCCCTCCAGGAAGGGGAGCGCCTCGTCCCAGAGGCTCATCTGCTGCAGGACCTGTCCGCCGAGCTCGAAGATCCTGAGGCCCAGCCGGTAGCGCTGGGAGCGGGCGTTGCGCTCCACCAGCCCGGAGGCCTCCAGGTTCACCAGGAAGCGGTGCACGGTGGACTTGTGCAGGCCGAGCCGCTCGGCGATCTCGGTCACCCCGAGCTCGGGCTGCTCCGGGCTGAAGGCCCCGAGGATCGCCACCACCCGCTCGACCGCCTGGATGCGGTAGCGACCCGCCGGCCGCGCCGCGGCGCGGTCCGGATCGACGGGTTCGTGGATGAGGATCTCGGCCAGTTTCGTGTCTCGCGATGTGAACCGGTGTCTTGTAACGGGTGCGACGAGGCCGATGGATACCATCCGCCCCGCGCGCCCGGCAAGGCGTACGATCCGCTCCGGGCCAAGGGTCTCACCATGCGGGACAGAGTCTCAGTCTCGCACCGTGAAGTAGACAAGTCGGTATCATGCGACAGCTGTTCGTCGCGAAGATCACGAGCCGGGGGGGCCGGGCGCTGAGCTACGAGGACATCATGTACGAGGCCGCCGGCGGCCGCGCCACCATCACCATCAACCGCCCGGACCGCCTGAACGCGTTCCGCACCCAGACCGTGCTCGAGCTGGCCGAGGCCTTCGAGCAGGCGGCCGACGACGAGGCGGTCGGGGTCATCGTGCTCACCGGCGCCGGCGAGCGCGCCTTCTGCGTGGGCGGCGACGTGAGCTCGCCCACGCGCACCGCCGCCGAGAAGCGCCACCTGCACACCATGCACAACCGCCTGGCCCAGGCCATCCGCAACAACGGCAAGCCGGTCATCGCCAAGGTGCGCGGCTACTGCATCGGCGGCGGGAACGAGCTGAACGTGATGTGCGACCTCACGATCTCGGGCGAGTCCGGCCGCTTCGGGCAGGCCGGCCCCAAGATCGGCTCGGCCCCCCTGTGGTGGGGCTGCCAGCTCATGCCCCAGGTGGTCGGCGAGAAGAAGGCCCGGGAGATCCTGTTCCTGACCCGCCAGTACTCCGCGGCCGAGGCGCTGGCCATGGGGCTGGTGAACGCGGTGGTCCCCGACGCCGAGCTCGACGCCGAGGTCGACCGGTGGTGTGAGGAGATCCTGCGCCGGTCCCCGCAGGGGCTCAGGCTGGCCAAGATCGCGCTGAACGCGGCCACCGACCAGCTCTACTCGGCCGTCCAGCACGGCCTGGAGCTCGTGGCGATCAACCACGTCTGGGGGCCCGAGCCCAAGGAGGGCATCGCGAGCTTCCAGGAGAAGCGCCCCGCGGATTGGAGGAAGTTCCGCGAGGGCCAGGGCCCGGAGCCCCGGTAGATGGCCACCATCGCCCCCACCGTGGCCCTGGAGCGCCTGCGCCCGCGCATGCGCGTCGCCGTGGAGGCGGCGCTCGAGGGGGAGCGGCTGACCCAGGCCCAGGCCCGCGCCCTGTCTGAGGCCCGGGGCCCGGAGCACGCCATCCTGTGGGCCGCCGCCGCCGCCCTGCGGGACCGCGGCCGCCCGCCGGTGGTGACCTACTCGCGCAAGGTCTTCATCCCGCTCACCAACCTCTGCCGGGATGTGTGCAGCTACTGCACCTTCGCCAAGGACGAGAACTCCCCCCGGGCCCACACCATGAGCCCGGACGAGGTGCTGCAGGTGGCCGAGGCGGGCGCCCGGCGCGGGTGCAAGGAGGCGCTCTTCTGCCTGGGCGACCGTCCCGAGGTGCGCTGGCCGCGCTACCGGGAGCTGCTTCGCCGCTACGGCCATGACTCCACCCACTCCTACCTGGTGGCCATGTGCCGCGAGGTGCTCGAGCAGACCGGCCTCCTGCCCCACCCCAACGCCGGGAGCATGAGCCGCCGCGAGCTCGCCGAGCTCAGGGAGGTCTCCCCGAGCCAGGGGATCATGCTGGAGACGGTGGCCGAGCGGCTCTGCGGCCCCGGCGGGCCGCACGAGCACGCCCCCGACAAGCGCCCCTCCACGCGCCTGGCGATGATCCGCAAGGCCGGCGAGCTCGGCATCCCGTTCACCTCGGGGATCCTCATCGGGATCGGCGAGACGCCCCCGGAGCGGGTGGATGCGCTGCTGGCCCTGCGCGACCTGCATGAGGCCCACGGCCACATCCAGGAGGTCATCGTCCAGAACTTCCGGGCCAAGCCCGACACCCCGATGGCCCAGGCCGGCGAGCCCGGGCTCATCGAGCTCATGACCACCTGCGCCATCGCGCGCCTGGTCCTGGGCGAGCGGATGAACATCCAGGCCCCGCCGAACCTCTCGGCCGACTACGGGCCGCTGTTGCTCGCCGGGATCAACGACTGGGGCGGGATCTCCCCGCTCACCCCGGACTTCATCAACCCCGAGCGGCCCTGGCCGAACCTCCAGCACCTGGCCCAGCTGTGCGCCGAGGCGGGGTATGAGCTGCGAGAGCGGCTCACGATCTACCCCGAGTACGTGCACGCGGACGAGTGGCTCGACCCCGGCCTGCACCAGCGGGTGCGCGCCATGACCGACGCCGCCGGCTACCCGGAGACGGTCGCCCTCGGGGCCGGGGTGGCGGCGTGAGCGTCAGCATCCTCAGGCTCGCCCCGGGGCCCGACGCCACGGCCCTCGAGGCCGCCGGCCTGGACGACGCCGCGGTGTCGGCCGCCCTGGCCGCCGGGCACCTGCCGGTGGAGACCGCCGGCGCGGAGGGCGCGACCCCCGTCGCCTGGGTGGTCCCCCCCTCCGAGGCCATCGCCCTGGCCGAGCGCGGGGTGGACGGCCGGCGGATCTCGGTCCGCCACGAGGGCACCCGGGCCGCGGTCATCGACGGCTGCGCCCGTGCCCGCGCCGCGTTCCTTCGCACCACCCCTGAGCGCGCGGCCGAGGCGGCGTCGGTCTGCGCGCTCCCGGCGATGGCGACCCGGGTCTCGGTCGCGGTGGGCTCCATCGACGAGGCGGTGGCCTGCGTGCG
>JALOLI010000295.1 GCA_025456165.1 Acidimicrobiia bacterium
GGCCCGGGCCATCATCGCCGCCGCCGGGCGCCTCCAGGAGCTGCTCCCGCCGGCCGCGGCGGAGACCTGCAGCGCGCGGGTCGCCCTGCTGGTGGAGCAGTTGGCGGCCGGAGCGAGCCCGGGCTGAGAGAAGAGCCCCGTCCCTAGGGGGTACCCGAGTAGGCCCGTCTCCGGGCCGGATGCCGCCCAACCGTGGGCCGGCATCCGGCGAGGGGCGGCGGCCTATTGGCGCACCTCCCTACCGGCAGAGCTTGACCATCAGCTGATAGGGGTTGGTGAGCGGGCCGCCGCCCGGCTGGTAGCCCAGGTGCAGGTGGGGCACCCCGGCGTTGCCGGTGTCGCCCAGGTACCCGACGGTCTGGCCCTTGTTCACCCGCACCCCGTCGGAGATGCCCCCGGCGAACCCCGACAGGTGGGCGTAGTAGTAGACGTCGCTGCTGTCGCCTCGCAGGTACAGGTTGATCCCGCCGAGGTAGTGCCACCCGGTGCCGTAGACCACCCCGTTCTCCACGGCGACCAGCGGAGTGCCCATGGCCCCCACCATGTCGACGCCGTGGTGCTGGCGGCCCCCGGGCCTCGGCTCCAGCCAGGAGTCGCGGAAGGTATGCGGCCCGGCCACCGGGCAGGTACGCCCGGCAGCGGGCGTCCCCTCGCTGGTGGCATAGCCCGAGTTCGCGGCAGCAGCCGCCGCAGCGGCAGCCGCCCGCGCCCGGGCCGCTCTTTCGGCGGCGGCGATGCGGGCCTGCTCCTCCTGCCACCACTGGTCGTACAGCGTCTGATAGGCCTCGTTGGCCTCCGCCAGCTCGGCCATGAGCAGGTCCGTCTGCCGCTGCAGTTCGGCGTTCATGCTGCCCTGGGTCTCGAGCAGCTCCTCCAGCTCGGCCTGCAGCCTGCCGGCGTCTTCCTTGAGGTACTCCAGTTCGTTGACCGCGTCGCGGTCGGCGGCCACCAGGGTCCTCATGTAGGCGTCGCGCGTCCCGGCCCGTCCGACCTCCTCGGGATCGGCACCGCTGCGATTGGCGCCGAAGTTCATGTAGAGGTCCACCGCCTGCTCGCGGGCGGCGAGGCCGGCCAGAGCAAGGCGGCGCTCCCGGTCGGATATCTGGCTCCGGAGGGACTCGATGCGGTCCTGGTACACCCACTCCTGGTACATGGCCGCTTCGAGGTCGCCGAGCCGGCCCTCCAGCTCGCCGGATTTGGCGCGCGCCTCAGCCCGGGCCTCAGCCAACTGGGCCTGCGTCACCTCGGCCCATGCCGCCGGGGCCGGAAGGAAGAACAGCAAAGCCAGCACCAGCGCGGCCAGCTTGCGCACGGGCGCTCCTCCCGCTTCTCTCGCCAGCCCGGCGAGTCTACCGGGGGGTCGCCGGCACGCGCCCGGGGGGTGCCTGTGTCCCACTCAGGAAAGGGCCCGCCGGGGCGGGACCGCTAGCAGAGCGAAGCCACCACCGGGTAGGGGTTGACGTACTGGCCGCTGGGCAGGATGTGGGCCAGGTGCAGGTGGGGACCGGCGGCGTTCCCGGTCTCTCCCACATAGCCGATGAGTTGCCCGGCGGCCACCCGCATCCCCGCCTGGATTCCGGGGGCGTATCCGTCGAGGTGGGCGTAGTACCAGGAGTCGCCGCTGTCCCCCTTGACGGTCAGCCCGATCCCTCCGGCGTAGTGCCAGTTGAGGTTCTGCAGCACCCCGTTCTCGATGGCCACCAGCGGCGTGCCGATGGGCGACATCATGTCCACCCCGGTGTGGCCCCGGCCGCCCGGCCGTGGCTCGCCCCAGGAGTCGCGGAAGGTGGTGGCCCCGTCCACCGGGCACACCAGGGTCCCCGGCGGGGCCGGAGGCACAGTCGGGACGGTGGTGGTGGGCGACGAAGGCTGGGTGGTCCCGGTGGTGCCGGTGCTGCCGCCTCCCGAGGGTGCGGTGGTCGAGGTGGCGAGGAACTCCCGGCGCCGGCGCTCCTCCTCTTCGCGGCGGATCCGCTCCGCCTCCTGCTGCTGCCACTCCTGGTTGATCGCCTGGTACTCCTGGTTGGCCGCCTCCAGCTCGGAGTAGATGGTGTCCACCAGCGCCTCGAGGTCGGCCGAGACCTCTTCCTGCCGGGCCAGGGTCTCCACCAGCAGGGCCTGCTGGCGGGAATAGTCCCGCCGGGCCGTTTCGAGGCGGTTGACCAGCTCCCGGTCGGTCAGCGCCACCGAGTCCAGATAGGCGAGGCGGGCGGGCCCCTGCCCATCGCCGCCGCCCAGCAGGTTGTTGCCCCCCGAGCCGGCGGCGATGTACATCTCGGCGACCCGGGCCCGGGCGGCGAGGCGGGCTCCGGCCAGTTCCCGCTCGCGCGCCGTCAGCTCGAGGCGAATGCCCTCGATGCGGCCCCGCAGCTCGGACTCCTCGAGGAGAGCGCCCTCGTACTGGGCGACTTGCCCCTCGAGCTGCTTGGTCACCTCGCGCAGGCGCTGCCGCGCCTCTTCCACCTGCTGCGCCGTGACCGCGGCCCGGGCCGGGGAGGCCACCGCGGCCACCACCAGCACCGCCAGGACCAGGACCGCCGCCGCCCCGGGGGCCAGGGCCCGGACCGCTTCGCGGAGAAGGGGCGGCCTCATGCCGGCGCCTCCGCGTAGCCCGGCTCTCCCGGCAGGAGGACGCGCCACGACCCATCTTCGGCGAAGGCCAGCCGCGGCTCCACCCGGGCCACCCGTCCCGCCCCCGGCGACGCGGCCACCACCGCGGCGGCG
>JALOLI010000296.1 GCA_025456165.1 Acidimicrobiia bacterium
GAAGCGGCGCATCACCCGGCGGTTCATCGCTTCCCTGGGCGACGACATCGGGCCGCACACCGACATCCCCGCCCCGGACATGTACACCGACGCCGAGACCATGGCGTGGATCTACGACACCTACCAGATGATGCACCCCCACGCCGCCAACCTCGGCGTCGTGACCGGCAAGCCCCTCGATCTCGGCGGCATCCCGGGCCGGGGCACCGCCACGGCGCAAGGCCTGGCCTACGTGCTCGAGCGCCTGCTCGCCATGGGCGAGGCGCCGGCGGTGCCGGGAGTCGCCGGCAGCCGCATCTCGATCCAGGGCTTCGGCAATGCCGGGCGGCACGCCGCCTTCATCCTGCGGGACATGGGCGGCACGATCGTGGCCGTCAGCGACATCCGGGGCGGGGCCCACGACCCCAACGGCCTCAACCTGGAGCAGGTGGAGGCCCATGCCAAGGCGACCGGATCCGTGCTGGGGGCACCCGGCACGCAACCCCTCGACCCCAAGGGGTCTCTGGAGGTCGATTGCGACATCCTGGTCCCGGCGGCCCTCGAGAACCAGATCACGCTGGAGAACGCGGAGCGGGTCAAGGCGGCCCTGGTCATCGAAGCGGCCAACGGCCCCACGACGCCGGGCGCCGATCGCAACCTCTCGGAGCGGGGCGTGGTGGTAGTCCCCGACATCCTGGCCAACGCCGGCGGCGTGGTGGTGTCCTACTTCGAATGGGTGCAGAACCTGGACAACGAGCAGTGGGACGAGCACGTCGTCCAGGAGCGGCTGAAGGCCAAGATGCAGCGGGCCACCGAGGCGGTCGTCGGCACCTACCACCGCCTGCGCCACGACTACGAGGCCTACCGGGAGCGCTGGCACCAGGCGGCCCCGGGGGCCCCGGACCCGGTGTTCCCCGACCTGCGAGTCGCCGCCACGGCGACTGCGGTCGGCCGCTGCTGGACCGCCCTGGACCAGCGGGGCGTCTGGCCGTAGGCCGGGCATAGACCGGAGTCCGGCCGCAGCCCGGTGACGGGGCGACACTGCGTCTCGCGCAGCGGCACACCTCACAAGGGCGGGTTGGGCAGCTCCCCTCCCCTCGATCCCCTCCCGCCCCGGCGGGAGGGGACGATGCGGTCAGGCCCCCGGCACCGGCAACACCGCCGCCTGGGCGACCTCGCGCTCGGCGGCGGTGATCTGGAGGATTCCCAGTTCGTCGAGGGCCACCGAGGTGTTATCGCACCCACCTTCGGCGCGGGGCTGGTAGTTCACCCGGACGTGCTGCGGGCGAAACTCCTCCCCCGAGGCGGCGGTGGCCTGCAGGCCGCTCCAGCGCACGACCACCGAAGGGTGCTCGCAGCGGGCGAACACCTCGGACCACACCATGGGCGAGTGCAGGTACTCCCCCCGGGTGTACAGGTCGCGCACCACCTGGACCCCCCCACCGTCGAGGTCGTCCACCGTGCCCCGCCATGCCCGGATGCCCTCCGGGGAATCCGGGGCCGGGGCGATCATCAGGCGGTAGCGATGCCCCAGCTGCCACTGGAACTCGCGAGTGTTGGGCTGATTCCGGCGGCCGGGAAGCTCGGAGGTGCTCCCCTCCAGCAGGCGCGGCCCCCCTTCCGCCGGCCCGTATCCCCCGAAGTTCACCGCAGTGCTGCCCGGGTAGCGCGGGTGCCACTGCAGGCCCAGGTGGGCCCCGCCCTGGAGGCGGGGACCGGAGGCGAAGGAGGCCTGCAGGGCCCAGAAGTAGATCCGGGGGACCGCCGGCGGCACCACTACCTCCAGCGTGGCCTCGACCCGCACCAGCGGCTCGGGCGGCAGCTCCCAGATCAGATGGAAGGACGAGGCGCCGTTGGGTGAGCGCGGCTCCCCCGAGGTCCGCTGCCGGGCCGTCCAGGCGGCAGCGGCCCGGGAGAAGCTGCGGCGGATCACCGGCTCAGTCCCACAGGTTCCACTTGACGTCGATGTAGTAGTCGCAGGACCAGTCGCTCCAGGCCAGACGATCCTGCAGGCGATCGAGATCGTCCCAGTTCGCTTCGACGTCCTCGGCGACCATGAACGCGGTCACCCGGGCGTTGGCCAGAGGATCGAACACGCTGGCTCCCGGGTAACCGGCCTGGGTCGCCCTGGTCGCCCAATAACTGGAGGAGTGCTGGAAGAGGCCATCCCAGGTCCCGATGCTGCCGTCGGGCCTGGTGAACCGGGTCATCTCGAAGATGTCACCCAGGCTCTCGCAGGCGGCTACCTGCTTGGCGTGGGTCACCTCAGCCAGCAGGGCATCGGCGATATCCTGCTTGCCGGCGTCCCGAAGCAACAGCGCTCGCTCGCCAAAAGCCTGCTCGATCTGGCCCCACCACTCCTGAGAGGTCCTGATGTCCCGCGGCGAGTTGGGCCACCGTTCTCCCCGGTAGGTGTCGCACCCCTCGGGCAGCACCTTGGACTTGTTGCAGGCGTCGATGCCCGGCCCGCCCACGAAAGTGTCGCCTGGATCCACCGTGGGGTCACCCTCAGGACGGCCGCTGGGCACCAGGCGGCAGCTCACCGCCCCGGCCAATTCCCCGCACTCCCCACCCCACAACTCGTCGAAACCGCCCTGACCCTGAAGCTCATCGGCGCCAGGCCCTCCCTGCAGCAGGTCGTCGCCCGTTCCACCGACCAGGAAGTCATCACCAGAAGCCGCCAGGTCATCCCGGGCGTCGCCCCAGAGGAAGTCATTCCCGGCATCCCCGAAGATTCGATC
>JALOLI010000297.1 GCA_025456165.1 Acidimicrobiia bacterium
GGTCTCGTCGCCGTCCCAGCGGCTCCTGATGTGCAGGCCGTGCTCGTTGAGCCGGCCGCAGCCGTAGCAGTGGGCCAGGTCGTCGGGGTAGAGGTCCTGAACCGCCGGGCCCAGGGCGCTGTCGTCGAACGTGCCGTCTCGCATAGGGTCAGCCTAGGGGGCGATGCCGACGGGCCGGGCAAGGCACATCCCCGTGAACGCCCGGCCCGCTGGGTTCGCCGGCGCTCGAGCATCAGGGGACAGCCGTCCCGGTCGGGCGGGCGGGGCCGGGTTAGTGTGCCTTCGACCGACGACCCGGACTGGAGGTGCCGCCGGATGCGCCGGATCGACCCGGATCTGATCGCCCGGCTGATGGACCGGGAGCGCCGGCGTTTTGTCGAGGCGCATCCTCGCTCTGCCGAGCGGTTCGCCCAGGCCAAGGAGTCGCTGCTGGGCGGCGTGCCGATGAACTGGATGGTCCGCTGGCCGGGGCCCTTCCCGCTCTTCGTGGAGGCCGCCGGCGGGGCCCACTTCACCGACATCGACGGGCACGAGTACGTCGACTTCTGCCTCGGGGACACGGGAGCGATGACCGGGCACGCTCCCCCGCCGGCGGTCCAGGCCCTCACCCGGCAAGCCGCCAGGGGAATCACGCTGATGCTGCCCAGCGAGGATGCCGTCTGGGTGGGGGAAGAACTGGCCCGGCGCTTCGGGCTCCCCCAGTGGCAGTTCACTCTCTCCGCCACCGACGCCAACCGCTTCGCCATCCGGCTCTGCCGTCACATCACCGGGCGGCCCAAGATCCTGGTGTACAACGGCTGCTACCACGGCACGGTCGATGAGACCATCGTGGCCCTCGACGCGGGGCGCGTCGTGCCCCGGCGCGGCAGCATCGGCCCGCCGGGTGACCCGGCAGCCACCACCCGGGTGGTGGAGTGGAACGACCTGCCCGCCCTGCGAGAGGCCCTGAGCCACGGCGACGTGGCCTGCGTGCTCGCCGAGCCGGTCATGACCAACATCGGCATCATCCCTCCCGACCCCGGATACCACGAAGGGCTCCGGCGCCTGACCCGGGAGACCGGCACCCTGCTGATCATCGACGAGACCCACACCATCTGCGCCGGACCCGGCGGCTACACCCGCGCCCACGGCCTCGAGCCGGATCTGATCACCATCGGGAAACCCCTCGGCAGCGGCGTGCCCTCGGGGGCCTACGGCTGCACCCATGAGGTGGCGGAGCGGATCCACGCCTCGACTACCGTCCAGGAGGCGGATGTGGGCGGCGTCGGCGGCACCCTCGCGGGGAACGCCCTGTCCCTGGCGCTCATGAAAGTCACCCTGGCAGAGGTCCTGAACGAGGAGGCCTTCGCCCGGATGATCCCGCTCGGGGAGCGGCTCGAGCAGGGAGTCCGCACCGTGTTCCGGGCACACGACGTCCCCTGGCACGTCGAGCGGCTGGGGTGCCGGGTGGAGTACCGCTTCCAGCCGGATCCCCCTCGCAACGCCGCCGAGGCCGAGGCCTCCGAGCAGCCCGCCCTCGACGCGCTAGTCCACCTCTACTGCCTGAACCGGGGCATCCTGCTCACGCCGTTCCACAACATGACGCTGATCTCCCCGGCTACCACCGACGCCGACGTCGACCGGCACACCGGGGTGCTCGGCGAGATGGTGCAGGAACTGCTCGGCTGAGGAGGCAGGGGGCCGCCTGCCGGGGAGCACGGTCTCCGAGTCGGGCGGCGCCGCCGGGGTGCGGCGCTCAGACCACCCCCGTCTCGTGCAGCCCGGCGATCTCCGCCGGCCCCAGGCCCAGCAGCTCGGCGAGGATCTCGTCGGTGTGCTGGCCGAGGGTCGGCGGCGCCGAAAAGACGCCGGCCGGGGTGGCCTCGAGGTGAACGGCCGGGCCGACCAGCTTCAGCTCGCCGAGGGTGGCGTGGTCCACCGTGACCACCTGGCCGCTCTGTGCGACGTGCGGGTCGGCGAACACCCGGTCGATGGTGTTGATGGGAGCCACGGCCACGCCGGCGTCTCCGAGCCGCGCCACCCATCGGTCCACGGTGTCTGCGGCGACGGCCGCCTCGATCAGGGGCACCAGCTCGTCCCGATGAGAGACCCGGCCGGCATTGGAGGCGAAGCGGGGGTCGTCGGGAAGGTGTTCGAGCCCGAGCTCACGGCACAGGGCGCCGAAGAGCTTGTCGTTGCCGGCTCCGATCATCACGAACCCGTCGGCAGCGCGGAACGCCTGGTACGGCACGATGGAGACGTGGCCGCTGCCCTGGGGGGTCAGCACGTGCCCGGCGGCCAGGTAGCCGCTGGCGGCGTTGATCAGCACGGCGAGGTCGGTGGCCAGCAGGTTGGCCTCGACCAGCTGGCCCTGCCCGGTCGCCTCGCGGGCGAGGAGAGCGGCCAGGATGCCGGAGAAGGCGTAGAGGCCGGTGCAGACGTCGACGAGCGCCACGCCGACTTTGACCGGGGGCCCATCGGGCGTGCCGGTGATGGACATCAGGCCGCCCAGCGCGGAGACCATGACGTCGTAGCCGGCCCGGTCCCGGTAGGGCCCGGTCGACCCGAATCCGCTGATGGAGCAGTAGACCAGGCCGGGCTGGTGCAAGCGAAGATCCTCGTAGGCGAGGTCGAACTGTTCCATCCTGCCGGGCCGGAAGCTCTCCACCACCACATCGGCCCCGGCCACCAGTCGCCGCGCCAGTTCCCGGCCCCTCTCGTCTCCCAGGTCGAGGGTC
>JALOLI010000037.1 GCA_025456165.1 Acidimicrobiia bacterium
GCTGATCGTCCGCTTCAGCGCGCCGGACGCGGGCGTGGTCGCTCGTTTGCTGGTGCGCCTGGGGACCGCCGGGCTGCTCCTGGAAGGCACCGAGGTGGCCGCGGCGGTTGCCGATGTGAGGCGACGGATCACAGAGCGCTACGCCCCGGAGTAGCCCGTTGTGACTATCCCGGCAATGGTCATTCAGGGGGCCTCCGGGCCGCCCGATAACGGCGGCAGAGTCAGCAACCGAGTGCCGGAGATCACCACCCGCATGACCACCATCCGCACCTCATGCCCCCTCTGCGGCGACGTGGAGCTGGCTCCCGGGGACCTGGCACTGCGGCTCACGCCCTGCCGGGGCACGGGCACCTACCAGTTCCTCTGCCCGCACTGCGAGCAACTCCAGGAACGCCCGGCGAATCATCGGGTCGTCAGCATCCTCCTCGCCACCGGCGTCGCCTACGAGGTAGTCGAAGAGGACGTGCCGATCAGCGAGCGGGAGATCGGGGATTTCATCGCCGGCCTCGACCGGGAGAACTGGCAAGAGCACCTCTTGTCCTGAGCACGAGCCTGGCTGGAGACCACGGGCGGCCGGAAGGCCGTCCGCAGTGTCCTCCGGGGCGGGGCCCGTTCCTAGCATGGCCCGGTGACTGCCACCGGTTTCCTCGCCGGCCTTCCCTTCGCCCCCGACCCTTTCCAGGCCGAGGCGGCCGCGGCCATCGATCGGGGCGAGACGGTTGTGGTCTGCGCTCCCACCGGGTCGGGCAAGACGGTGGTGGCCGAGGCCGCCGTCTCCCGGGCGCTCGAGCGGGGCGAGCGGGCCCTGTACACCACGCCCCTGAAGGCGCTCTCCAACCAGAAGTTCGGCGACTTCCGCCGCCGCCTCGGGCCCGAGGCGGTCGGGCTCCTGACCGGCGACAACTCCCTCAATGGGACGGCGCCCGTGGTGGTGATGACTACCGAGGTGCTGCGCAACATGATGTACGCCGCCAGCCCCGACCTGGCGAACGTCGGGGTGGTCGTGCTGGACGAGGTCCACTACCTCCAGGATCGGGCGCGGGGCCCGGTGTGGGAGGAGATCATCATCCACCTGGATGCCGCGGTGCCGCTGGTGTGCCTCTCGGCCACCGTGGCCAATGCCGAGGAGTTTGCCGCGTGGATCGAAGCGCGGCGCGGCCCCACCACACTCATCGTCGAGCGGGAGCGCCCGGTGCCCCTGGAGTCGCTGTACTTGCTCCGGGATCGCTGGGAGAGCGGCCGCCTGCGGCTTATGCCGGTGTTCGAGGACGGCGAGCGGCGACGGCCGAACGGCCGCCTGATCGCGATGCTGCGGGCGCGCGATGCGGCGCATCGCCGCTACGCCGCGCCCCGCCGGACCGACGCCTGCGAGTTCCTGCGCCGTGAGGGCCTGCTTCCGGCGATCTACTTCATCTTCTCCCGGGCCGGCTGCAATGCCGCCGCGGCTTCGATCGTGGACCACGGCTTGCGCCTCACCACCGCTGAGGAGGCGGCGGTCATTCGAGCGGCGGCTGCGGAGCACACGACCCACCTCGACCCGGCCGACCTGGACGTACTGGGCTACGGGCGCTGGCTCGCCGGCTTGGAGGCCGGGGTGGCCCCGCACCACGCCGGGCTGGTCCCGGCGTTCAAGGAGGCCGTCGAGCGGCTCTTCGCCGGGGGCCTGGTCAAGCTGGTGTTCGCCACCGAGACGCTGTCGCTGGGGATCAACATGCCGGCCCGCGCCGTCGTGCTCGAGAGCCTGACCAAGTTCGGGGGAGAGGGTCACGAGCTGCTCCAGGCGGGCGACTACACCCAGCTCACCGGGCGCGCCGGCCGCCGGGGCATCGACCGCCGGGGTACCGCCGTGGTGCTGCACTCGCCCCACCTGCCTTTCGAGAGGGTGGCTGCCATCGCGGCGACCGGGTCGCATCCCTTGCGATCGTCGTTCCGGCCCACGTACAACATGGCGGCCAACCTGGTGGCGGCCTACCCGCGGCCTCGAGCGGAGCAGTTGCTGAACGCCTCCTTCGCCCAGTTCCACGACGAGCGCGGGGAGGCCGACCTGGCCGAGGCGATCGCCGAGGAGCGCCGCGCCCTGGCCGCCGACCGGGCTGCGGCGGAGTGTGAGCGGGGCGATGTGGCGGCGCTGGCGGCCGAGCCGCCACGGGCCCGGGACGAAGCGATGAGCCGCTTCGCCGCCTCGACTGCGGCGGGGGATGTGCTGGAGTGGCCGGGCCAGGGAGAGACCGAGCGCCGGGTGGTGATCGCCCGGGGGCACGGCAAGCGTCCCCGCCTGCTCGTCATCGGGGAAGACGCGGCCCTGCTCCGCCTCAGCCCCGAGCAACTGCCCCCAGCGGCGGCCGTGGTCGGGCGGCTCACCCTCCCCGAGCCGTACCAGCCGCGGGAGGCGCAGTACCGGCGGGCGGTCGCCGGCATCATGCGCGGGTTTGAGGCGACCGGTGTGCCGCGTGCCGCGCTCGCCGCGACCGGCACGGCAGAGGCCGGGGCCGCCTCCTGCCCCGATCTGGCCGTGCACCTGGCTGCGGCCCGGTCGGCGCTCCGGCGCGAGCGGCGCCTGGAGACCCTGGAGCGCCGCCGCCGCACCACAGGGTCGGGGATGGTCCCGAGGCTGCGCGCCATCATCGGGCTGCTGGGGCGCTGGGGGTACGCCGGGGATTGGAGCCTGACCCCTGCCGGTCAGCGCCTCCGCTTCATCTACAACGAGATGGACCTCCTGGTCGCCGAGGCGCTGCAGCAGGGGTGCTTCGACGGGCTCGAGTCGGCCGAGGCGGCGGCGCTGGCCTCCCTGTTCACCTTCGAGCCGCGAGGCGACGCCTCCCTCGAGGCCTGGCCCACTCGGCGGGTCGAGGAGCGGGCGGGGCGGGTGCAGGACCTCTGGATGCGCCTGGCCGCCGACGAGGAGGCCGCCGGGCTGCCCCAGACCCGTTCTCCCGAGGCGGGCTTTGCCTCGATGGCCTACCGTTGGGGCCGCGGGGCCGGCCTCGATGACCTCTTCAGGGAAGAGGGCGGGGGAGTGGGAGACTTCGTGCGCAACTGCCGGCAGCTGATCGACTTGCTGCGCCAGATGGCCGAGGCGGCGCCCCATCTGGGGCCCGGCCTGGCGGCGTCGGCAGCGGCTCTGGACCGCGGGGTCGTGGCCGCCACGGGAGCGGTATGAGCTGGTGGGTGGTGGTCAACCCGGCGGCAGGGAGCCGTGAGCCCTGGGACGAGCGGGTGCGGCGCTGTCTGGGCGATCTGGGCCTGGACGCCGTGGTCAGGGCGTCCGAGTCCCCAGAGCACCTGCGCCGGCTGGTGGCCGAGGGGGTAGCCGCCGGCTTCCGGCAGTTCGTCGCGGTGGGGGGCGATGGCACCGTGAGCCTCACCGCCGACGCCATCTTCGCCCATCAGTGGGACGAGCCGCCCACGCTCGGCATCCTCCCGGCGGGCTCCGGGTGCGACTTCGTGCGGACCTTTGGCTTGCCGCAGGATTTCGACGAGGCGGCGCGGCACCTTGCCGGGGAGGCCACCTATCTGGTCGATGTCGGTGTGGCCGAAGGGGCCTGGGGGACGCGTCACTTCCTGAACGTCCTCGACATTGGGGTCATTGCCGCCACGGTGCGCACCGCGGAGACGGTCACGCGTCGCATGGGCCGCTACCGATACAAGGCGGCGTTCTGGCTGACCCTGGTGCCGTTCCGCACCACTCGCTTGACCCTGCAACTGGACCGGCGATCCTTCGAGGGGAAGGCCAACACGGTGGTGGTCGCCAACGGCCAGTTCTTCGGCTTCAACATGAACGTCGCACCGCGGGCCTCCCCGGCCGACGGGCTCCTGGACGTGCAGATCTTCACCGGCCCCAAGACCAGTGCCCTGGTCCTCCTGCCCAAGGTCAGCCGCGGCCGCCACCTGGCCCATCCCCTGGTGACCCGGTTCCGGTCGGCTACGGCCGCGGTGGCCACGGAGCGGCCTTGGCCCATCGAGGTCGACGGCGACTACCTGGGGCAGACCCCGGTACGCGTGAGGTTGCTGCCCCGGGCACTACGGATCAAGGTCTGACCGGGCTCGCCACCCGGGCCTATACTCCCGCCCGCCCTCGTACAGGAGTCCCATGGTGCCCCCCCGTACGCCCCCGCCCAACGACTTCGCCGACGACGAACCGGAGGAGGAAGGCTGGCTCGCGGACGATGAGGAGCCCGCTGCCGAAGAGGCCGAGCCCGCGTTCGAGGCCGAGCCCGAGGAGGAGGAAGTCGCGGCCGTCCTGGTCGAGCCGGAGTCCTTCGAGGAGGAGGATTTCGAAGAGGGTGATGCCGAGGAAGGCGAAGAGGAAGCCCTCGACGAGCTCGAGGCCGAAGAGCTCGACATGCTCACCGACGACGAGGCGGCCGAGGCCCTGCCGGTGGACGAAGTCGAGGAACTGCGCAAGCTCCGGCGCGAAGCGATCGAACTCGAACTCGAGGCCGACGCGGTGGGAGAGGACGAGTTCGTCTGCAGCAACTGCTTCCTGGTCAAGCGCGTGACCCAGCTGGCGGACAAGCGCAGGAAGCTCTGCCGCGATTGCGTGTGAGCCGGCGGAGGGGCGCTCTGTGACGACACCGGCGGGCAACATCGTCTGCGACCTCGACGGTGTGGTCTACGTCGGCGCCACGAGCATTCCCGGGGCGGGCGAGGCTCTCGGTGCTCTGGAAGCCCGCGGCTACCGGCTCATCTTCGCCACCAACGCCCCGATCCGCACCGCGGCCGAAGTGGCGCGTCACATCGCCGTGGTGAGCGGCTACCCCGCCCGCGAAGACCAGGTGATCACCTCGGGGATGGCCGCCGCCGCCTTGCTGGGCTCGGAAGGCGGACCGGTCCTGGTCATCGGGGAGAGTGGACTGGGAGCGACTCTGGCCGGGGCCGGCCTCGCTCTCACCGCCGACCCCGATGCGGCCCGGGCCGTGGTGGTGGGGCTCGATCGGGAGCTCACCTTCGATCACCTGGCGGCCGCCACCCGCGCCGTGCTCCGGGGCGCCCGTCTGGTGGCCTGCAACCGCGATGCCACCTACCCCACCGAATCGGGCCTGCTCCCCGGTGGCGGGGCCATCGCCGCCGCCATCGAGGTGGCCGGGGGCCGGGAGGCGGAAGTCGCCGGCAAGCCGTTCGCTCCGATGACCGCGGCCATTCGTCGGGCACTGGGCTCGGGACCTACCTGGGTGGTCGGGGACCGGCCCGAGACCGACCTGGCGCTGGGCCGCGACCAGGGCTGGACGACGGTGCTGGTCCTCAGCGGGGTGATCTCCGACCCGGCGGCGGTGGCGGAGGGGCTCCGGCCCGACCTCGTCCTGCGCAGCCTGGCGGACTTGCCGGCGCTCCTGCCCTGATCAGAGGCGGCCGGCATGCGCCGTTGGCGCCGGCCGGCCCTCCATCGTGTTGCCGAGGAGACGCCGGCGGAAGGGCACGGCGGCCAGCATCCCGAACAGGAACCCGGCCACATGGGCTTCCCAGGCGATCTCGCCGCCACCCCCGGCCATGAAGAACTGACTCACGAACCACAGACCCAGGAAGAACACGGCAGGCAGGGCGACGATCCGGAAGATGAGCAAGGTCATGACCAGGTGCCGGGGGAAGAGGACGAGGTAGGCCCCCATGACGCCGGCAATGGCCCCGCTCGCCCCGACGAGAGGGACCGTGGTGTCGGGATTGGCCCAGACGAAGCCGGCGGTGGCCGCCACCCCGGAGGCGGCGTAGAGCAGGAGGTATCCGAGCGGCCCGAAGGCCTCCTCCACATTGTTGCCGAAGATCCACAGGCTCCACATGTTGAAGAGCAGGTGCAGCAGGCCGCCGTGGAGGAACATCGACACCCCGGCCGCCAGCCAGACGTTCTTGCCGGCAAAGTAGGGGTCGGCCGGGTCGTCCCGGCAGACTCCGTCTTCGATCTCGGCCAGGTCCAGCGGGTCGCCGGTGGTCAGCTCACAGGCGATGGCAGCCTGGCTGTACAGGAAGCGCGCCTCGTCCGAGGTGCCCGCATCCGGCTGGAGCCCGAAGTAGACCAGGACGCAAGCCGCGATCAGCCCCCAGGTGAGGAAGGGCCGGGCCCGGGTGGGGTTGATGTCGCGGATCGGCAGCAAAACCGCTTCCTGACCCTCGGGGGAGGGATAATGGCTCCATGGATACTACGCCGCTCGACTCCATGCTCCGGGCTCTCGAAGACGCCGATCCTGCCGACGCGCCGGATCTGGCCGATGCGGTGGTTCGGGTGCTGGGCGACTGGCTCGACCCCGCTCGTCGCCTCGAGGCCACCCACTGACACGCCGCCGCCTGGACCTGGAACTGGTGCGCCGCGGCCTGGCGGGGACCCGCACCGCGGCACAGCGCGTCATCGCTGAAGGCAGGGTGGTGGTGCCCGGCGTCCCCACTCCCCGGGCGGCCACCCTGGTGGAGCCGCAGGCCGACCTCTCGATCAGGGAAGACGGCCCGCAGTGGGCGAGCCGCGGCGGGCTCAAGTTGGCGGGAGCGCTGGCCGGCTTCGCCGTCGCCGTGGAGGCGCGCCGCTGCCTCGACGTGGGTGCCTCCACCGGCGGCTTCACCGACGTCCTCCTGGCGCGGGGGGCGGCCGCCGTGGTCGCCGTCGACGTCGGGTACGGCCAGCTCGACTGGCGGCTTCGCTCCGATCCCCGGGTCACGGTGCGGGATCGGGTCAACTTCCGGCTCGCCGATCCCGCCTCTCTGGGCGCCCCCTTCGACCTCGTCGTCGCCGATGTGTCTTTCATCTCGCTGCGCCTGCTGGCCGCCAACCTGGCGGCTTGCGGGCGGGCCGGCACGGAGTACGTTGTGCTGGTGAAACCGCAGTTCGAGGTAGGGCGGGAACAGGTGGGCCGGGGCGGGCTGGTCACCGACCCGGGCCTTCACCTCGCCGCCCTGCAGGGCGTGGCCACGGCTTTCGAAGCCGCCGGCCTCGGTGCGGCAGGGGTGTGCGTCTCGCCGATCACCGGCGCCACCGGGAACCGGGAGTTCTTCATTCACTGCGTTTGGGGGGCCGGCGGCAGCCTGCCCGCCGGCTCACTGGATGAGGTGGTGCTCGCATGAGACTGGCGCTGGTGGTCCATCCCGATCGGGAGAGCGCGGCCGCCCTGGCCGCCGACTTCGTAGGGCGGGCGGCGGCCCGGGGTATCGAGGTGACGGCGCTGGCCGGTGATGCCCGCCGGGTGCCCGGCACCCTGGTACGGGACGCCGGGACGCCTCTGCAGGCCGACGTCGTGGTGGCGGTCGGCGGCGACGGCACGATGCTCGAGGCCGTCCGGGTGGCGCTGTCTGCCGACCTGCCGGTGCTGGGGGTGAACGCGGGGCACGTCGGGTTCCTGACGCGAGTCGAGCCGGGGCGCCTCGACGCCGCCCTCGAGGCTCTGGCGGCCGGGCGGTGGGAGGAGTCGCGGCGCATGACGCTGTGCGCCCGGCTCCCCGGCCGGGTCGACGCCATCGGCCTCAACGATGTCGTCATCGAGAAGGCAGTGAGCCAGCACGTCGTGAAGATCTCCGTAGTAGTGGGCGGCGAGCGCCTGGTTTCCTACCGGGCCGACGGTGTGGTCGTGGCCACCCCGACCGGTTCCACCGCCTACACCTTCTCGGCAGGAGGCCCGCTGGTCGACCCGGAGCTCGAGGCACTGGTGCTCACGGCTGTGGCTCCGCACAACCTGTTCTCCCGCCCGATCGTCTTCCGCCCCGAGGTGGTGCTGCGGCTCACCGTCGACGACGACCGGCCCGCGCGGGTGAATGTGGACGGGCGCACCCTGGCCGTCCTGGCCCCGGGCGAGCACGTCGAGGTGGCGCGCGGCGACCGGGCGGCGCGCTTCGTCGAACTGTGGCCGCGTCACTTCACTGCGTCGGTCCGTGAGAGGTTCCGCCTGCACGATGCTTGACGAGTTGCTGGTCGAGAACCTGGGACTGATCGCCCGCGCTGCCGTCGAGCCGGGTCCGGGACTCGTCGCGGTCACCGGGGAGACAGGAGCGGGCAAGACGCTGCTGTTGGGAGCCCTCCGCCTGCTGCGGGGCGACGCCGCCCGCAGTGATCGGATCGGCCCTGCCGGCCCGGAGACCCGGGTGGAGGGGCGCTTCGTCGTCGGCGACGAGGAGATCGTGGTGGCCCGCCGCATCGAAGAGGGCCGGTCCCGGGCGTACCTGAACGGATCGATGGTGCCCCTGCGGGTCGTCGAGGAGCGGCTGCGCGAGGTGGTCGAGATCGTGGCCCAGCACGAGCACGTCGCTCTGGGCCGTGAGGCGGCGGTGCGCCCCCTGGTCGACACCGCTCTCGACGCGGCCGGCCGGGCGGCTCTGGAGGCCTAC
>JALOLI010000298.1 GCA_025456165.1 Acidimicrobiia bacterium
CCTGGACCCGGGCGCCGGGTTCACCGTGGCCGTGGCCCTCGAGGTGACCTGGACTACCCCGCTGGCCGCCGACGCCACGCTGCCCTTGCTGGGCGCCGAGATCGTCGAGGTCGGCGCCGGGTAAGAACACGCATCGCTAGGGGAACCGGCATCATCGCCCTGGGGTCAGTGGCACCGCGGGCTGCGATGATGCCCCGGGCCCATCGATGCGCGTTCTTAGGGCCGGGGCCGCCCCGCGAACCTGAGAGCCCCCTGAGGGCGGAGTGGCAGAACTGCCCCACATCGATATGGTGAAGGTGTCGCCCACGGGCGCCGAAGAACAAGGCGAGCACTCGACCGGCTGCCTTCGCCCTGGTGGTGGCGACCGCCCCGGCAGCGGCCGCAGCCACCCACACCTACGGCGAGATGGTGGACTACCCCCTGGTCTTCCCCGTCGTCGGCGACGTGACCTACGCCGACTGGTTCTACGCCCAGCGGTACAACGGGGACCACCACGCCCAGGACCTCATGGGTACCAAGATGCTGCCGATTGTGGCGGCGGCCTCCGGTCGCATCGAGTACGTCAACTGGTCCTCGAACCCCGACGACCTGCGGCCCGACAAGTGCTGCTCGATAGTGCTCCGCCACGACGACGGCTGGCAGACCTACTACATCCACCTCAACAACGACAGCCCCGGCACCGACGACGGCCAGGGCTGGGGCATCGCCCCCGGCATCCGCCCCGGGGTGCATGTGCAGGCCGGGGAACTGATCGGCTGGATGGGCGACAGCGGAAACGCCGAAGGCACCTCGCCCCACCTCCACTTCGAGCTCCGCGACCCCGCCGGGGTCATCGTCAATCCCTACCAGGCGCTGCGCGCCGCCGAAGGCCAGGACAACCCGGACACTTGCTCGGGCGGGAGCAGCGCTCCCCTCGACGCCCTGCTGAGCGGCACCCGCCTGCTGCGCAAGGGCGTCGGCGGGCCCGACGTCGGCGAACTGCAGGGCTTCCTCAACCTGCGCGGTCACGAGGCCGGGCCGGTGGACCGCGTCTTCGGCAGCATGACCGACCTGGCGGTGCGGGCCTTCCAGAGAGAGCGCGGCCTGAACGCCGACGGGGTGGTGGGGGCCGGGACCCGGGCCGAGGTCCGCAAGATCGCCCAGGGCAACGGCTTCGCCTCGCTCACCGATCCCAACGGCCGCGTCCTGCGCCCCGGGGAAGCCCGCGGCGAAGACGTCCGCACCCTGCAGGAGTGGCTGCGGGTGCTGGGCTACGACGCTGGGCCCTTCGACGGGGTCTACGGCACCAAGACCGCGCAGGCGGTGTCGGCCTTCCAAACCGCCTCGGGCCTGCGAGCCGACGGCAAGGTGGGCCCCTCTACCCGGGCCGCCCTGGCGACCGCCCTGGGCCTCATTGCCGCCCCCTCCTGCGGGTGACGGTCTTCCGGGCCGTCGCCCCGGGATAGGGCACCCGCTCCCACAACCATCAGGCTGAGGCGATTCCAACGCGAGTGAGGGGGCCGGCGCCTGCCGGCCCCCTCACTCTCCGGAGATCGTGTCCTACTTGAGGATCGGGAAGCGCTGCACCAGGCGGGTGCGGCTCCACCGGGCGCCCAGGCCCCAGGTGTTGCCCGCCGCCGTCAGCGCCAGCACCACCAGCACCAGGGCGTAGATGATGTGGTCGTCGACGACCGGATGGTTCTCCGGCAGCATGGCGACCGTGTACATCCCCAGCATCAGAAGCGAACCCGCCACTGCGGCGAGTCGCATCCCGATGCCGAGCAGCAGGGCCAGGCCGATGCCGGCCAGCGCCGCCAGGAAGAGCACGTTGAGCCACGGTTCCCCGGCGATGCCCTGCCAGAACGAGGCCAGCGGGCCCCGGCTTCCGAAGTTCAGGAAGCCGAACGTGGGCGAGCCGCCGTTCAGGGCGGCCCCGCCCTGGGCGAAGAAGTCGATGCTGCCGTCCTCCAGGCGCCCGGTGGCGAACCCGAGGGCGAACATCTTGTCCAGGAACGCCCACATGAAGATGGAGCCCAACGCCAGGCGCAGCACGGCCAGCACCCGCCGGGCACCGCGGCCCATCCCTTCCTTGACCTCGACCAGGATCGACGTGTCCTCACGCCGCTCTACACCTACTGCCATTTCACTTTCCTCCTGCTGTTCCTGCTGTCTCAGCCGACTTCCACATGTTTCTATCCGTTGAGTGGGCGAAGGAAAGATCCCCCGCTCACCCGATGCCGACCTCCGCCAGGTCGCCGACCCGCGTGGTGGACAACTTCTGGAACCCCTCGCGCACCTTCCCCCAGTGGGCCTGCAAGGGGCAGGGAACCGGGTTGGTGCACGCCACCGCACCGTACGGGCACACGACCTCCGCGTTGGGCCCCTTGCCGAGTCGAGGATCCCGGGCATGTGCCGAGCGAGCGCGGGCCACCTGGCATCCGCAGATGGGCTCCGGGAAAGGACACTCGACGGGGCCGGGGTCCGCGTCGAAGAGGAGGAGGAGGTCGCCCAGGGGAACCTCGGTGGCGCTGGGGGCCAGTGCGTAGCCTCCGCCCCACCCCTTCTCGGCCACCACCACTCCCCGCTTCGAGAGTGTGCCGAGGATCTTGGCCACGTAGTTGGGGGGAGTCCCCGTGTCGGCGGCGACCTGATGCGCCGGCACCAGATCCTGCCGCCGCTTGGCCAGGTAGCAGAGGACGCTGAGCACGTAGCGGGTGGTCTGGTTCAGCATGTGAATCTCAGCACATGAGTATATGGGTTGAGAGGGCACGCCGCAAACGGGGCGGCACCCGGCATGTCGAAGGCCCGGGGTGAGGAACCCCCCCTGCACCCCTATCGTGCCCCCGTGACCGCCGCCTCCCCCCTCTCCGCTCCCCCTCGCCATCGCTGGCTCGGCCTCGCCGTGCTCAGCCT
>JALOLI010000299.1 GCA_025456165.1 Acidimicrobiia bacterium
CCGGCCGGGTGCGCCCCGCCCGCGACGACAAGGCCGTGGCCGGATGGAACGGCCTGGCCATCCGGGCTCTGGCCGAGGCCGGGGCGGTGCTGGGCGAGGAGCGCTACCTGGAGGCGGCGACGGCGGCGGCCCGCTTCGTCCTCACCGAACTACGCCGTCCCGATGGGCGCCTCCTCCGGGCGAAACTGGCCGGCCGGGGCGATGTGCCCGCCTTCTGCGAGGACTACGGCGCCCTGGCCCTGGGGCTCTTTGCCCTCTTCCGCGCCGACGGCGACCCCTCCTGGTTCACCGCCGGCGCCGGCCTCATCGAGGACATGGCGGGCCTTTTCGCCGACCCGGCCACCGGGGCCTACTTCGCCACCGGGAGCGACGCCGAGGCCTTGATCGCCCGGCCCCTCAACCTGTCGGATCACCCCACCCCCTCCGACAACGCCCTGGCCGCCGAGGCGCTGCTCACCCTGGCCGCCTACACCGGAGAGACCCGCTACCTCGACCGGGCCGCTGCGGTCTTCCGGGCAGCAGCCGGCGTCCTGGAGCGAGCCCCGGCGGCGGTGGGGCACCTCGCCGGAGTGCTGGCCGCGGCTCTGGCCCCGCCCCGGGAGCTAGCCGTGGTGGGGGCGCCCGGTGACCCGGCCACCGCCGCCCTGCTGGCGGTCGCCGAAGAGGCCTTCCGGCCCGACCTGTTCCTGGCCCGCGGCGATGGCCTCAGCTCCGGCGGCGTGCCCCTGCTGGAGGAGCGCCCCCTGGTGAGTGGCCGGCCGGCCGCCTACCTGTGCCGCGGCTTCGCCTGCGAGGCGCCCGTCACCGACCCGGAGGGCCTTCGCGAGTTGCTGGCGGGCAGACTGCGATTGGCCGGCGGCGGGCGTAAAGTCGCTCCGTGACCCTGTCCACCCACTTGCGGCGAAACCTCATCCGCGGCGCCATCCTGCTGCTCGTCGCCGCCGTCGCCTGGTCGGGCTGGCAGGCCTTCCGCGTGTGGCGGGCGTGGCGCAACGTGGACCGCATCGCCTTCGACGTCACCGAGGCTCGCGAGGCCATGGGCCAACAGGGAACCATCCCCATCGACGGTGGCCAGACCGCGGACGGCACCGGCGAGGACGCCGAGGTGCCCGGGACCCTGCCGCCGGACGTCACCCTGCCCACCTCCCCGCGCCTGGCCCCCGAGGCCCTCCAGGCCTTCCTGGTCATCGGCAGCGATTACCGGCCGCAGCTGGGGAGCAGCCGGGCCGACGTCATCGTCCTGGTGCTGCTGCCCGCCGACGGCGCCGACCCGGTGATGGTGTCGATCCCCCGCGACCTCTACCTGCCTAATCCCTGCACCGGCGGCTACACCCGGATCAACGCCACCCTGAACGGCTGCGGACAGGCGGCGTCGGGCCCGGAGCTGCTCAGCGTGGCCGTGGAGGATTTCACCGGGGTGGAGATCGACCACTTCGCCGTGTTCGACTTCGAGGGTTTCAAGGCCATCGTCGACCGGGTGGGCGGGGTGGAGATCTGCGTCGAGTACGCCGTGCGGGATTCCAAGACCGACCCGCCCCTCGACCTGCCGCCGGGCTGCACACTGGCCGACGGCCCCATGACCCTCTCCTGGGTTCGCTCCCGCCACACCCAGGAACTGGTAGGCGACGTCTGGCGGGGGATGCGCGGGGTCAACGACCTCACCCGCAATCAGCGGCAGCAGGAGCTCCTCCTGGAAGCCCTCTCGCGCCTCAAGGCATTCCGCTCGGTGACCGAGTTCTCCGCCCTGGTCGAGGACGTGTCGGATGCCTTCTCCATCGACGACGGGCTGACACTGGGCCCAGGGGTGAGCGGCCGACACCGCTGCCGCGACAAGGCGGCGCGCCTCGTATCATCCCCCTCACACAACCACGGCGGGTGCAGTGGATCAATCACCGCGCAACGGCCGGGGAGCCGAGTTCCCCGGCGGCGAGTCCCTCCCCCAGTTCGAGGCCGCGGCTGCCCGACGCACGCGAGTCCCGGTCCCGCGCTCGGGCGGCGGAGGCTACGGGCCCCCCGCCCAGCCGAACCCCTGGCTGATCGGCCTGGCCGTGGCGGTGGTGCTCGGCGCCATCAGCATCATCGCTTTCGGCTTCCTCGCCCCGGATGCGGAGACGGCAGCAGCCACCACCACGACTACCACCGGGGACGGGTCCACGACCACTACCACCGGGGACGGCTCCACGACTACCACCACCGGGGACGGGTCCACGACCACCACCACCGGCGAAGACGGGTCGACGACCACCACAGGGAACAACGGCACGGTCACCACCACCTCCATCCCAGATGGAGAGACTCCGCCCATCACGCCGATCGGCGACCCCATCCCCATCACCGAACTGACCCTCACCAAGGACGACATCGGGCCCCTGGACTTCGGCGACGAGGGCGACCAGGTGCTCGGGCGCCTCGCCGCCACCTTCGGCGACCCCACCCAGGACACCGGGTTCATCGTGGGCAACGGCTCCTGGGGCGAGTGCGCCGGCGATCCCATCCGGGTGGTGCAATGGGGCCCGCTCAACATCGTCGTCCTCGGCGAGGTGGGGGACAACCAGTTCGTCTCCTACCGCCTCGACCTCAAGTACGGCGGCATCACCTCGGCCCCCACCGATATGGAGACCCTGAGCGGACTGCGGGTCATGGACACCATCGGGCAGATGAAGGACATCTACGCCGGCTTCACCATCGAGTTCGTGGTCGATCCCGAGGCCGGCCTGGTCTTCGAGTTGCGCAGCCAGCGCGGCGGCGAGTTGCTGCTGTGGGGGCCGGTGGAGTCGCAGAACGACGACGCCCATGTGACCGGCATCTACTCCCCGGACTCCTGCAACCGGGACCTGGGCACCGGCGAGTAGGCGCCTTGGCTCGCGGACAGGTTGATCGCCCGCCGCACCGGGGGCCTGCTGTGGAGACCCATACTGGGTCCATGAGCTGCCGTCTTCCGGTTCGGTGAGGCCGCCGTGCCGGTCACCTTCCCCGTGCTCGCCCTGGCCTGGGGGCTGACCTTTGCCGGAGCGGCGGTCCACGGCACCATCGGTATGGGCATCGCCCTGGTGTCGGTCCCCATCCTCGCCATCGTGGACCCAGCCCTGGTGCCCGTCCCGCAGATGCTCCTCGCCCTGGTCCTGAACGCCGTCGTGTTCTGGAGGGACCGGGGCTCCCTGGACAAGGCCGGCCTCGGATGGGTGATCGCCGGCCGGGTGCCGGGGGCCATCCTCGGCGCCTGGCTGGTGGCGGTGCTGGGGACGCGGCTGCTCTCCATCACCGTGGCCGCCACCATCCTGGCGGCCGTGGCGCTTCTCGCTTCCGGGCTGACCATCGCCCGAACCCCGGCCGCCGGCTTCCTCGCTGGGGTTGGCTCGGGGGTGGGCAACCATGTCGCCGGGATGGGCGGGCCCGCCCTGGCCCTGGTCTACCACCGCTCCGCCGGGCCCACCCTGCGCAGCACGATCTCGGTGGTGTTCATCGTGGGCAACGTGATCAACCTGGTGGCCCGGGCAGTCGCCCACCAGATCGTGCTCGCCGACCTCACCCTGGCCGGCCTGCTGCTCCCCGCGATGCTGCTCGGCCTGTGGTCGAGCCGTTTCCTGGCGCCGCGCGTCGAAGGAGCCGTGCTGCGCGCCGCCATCCTCTGGGTGTCCGGCCTGGCCGCCATCGGGTTGCTGCTGAAGAGCGTCCTCGCTGGGTGAGGCTAGATCACCCCAGGGGAACCTTCCCTCCCCCATGGCGATGGGGGAGGGCCAGGGAGGGTCAAGCACGCGTAGCCGAGTCACGGCGCGTTTCTGCCCCCTCTGCGCCCTACGGGCGCGTCTCCCCCGCCGCCGCGGGGGAGAGAAGGGGCGGGATGACACTGCCGACCAGCACGACCCGAGGAGCCGTCCGCTCACACCTCGATGGTGTCGCCCCGGGCCGGGAGCAGCACCTCGCCGGGGAACACCCCCGACAGCGCCCGGGCCAGGGCCTCGCGGCCCTCCGGCTCGCCGTGGATGAGGGCGATCCGCTGCGGTGCGGCTTCCGCGACCCAGCGGAGCAACTCCTCTTCGTCGGCGTGGGCCGAGAAGGCGTCGAGCATGGTGACCTCGGCCCGCACCTCGATCTCGTCCCCGTGGATGTGCACCGTCCGGGCGCCGTCCACCAGCGAGCGCCCCAGGGTGCCTTCGGCCTGGTAACCGACGAAGGCCACCAGGTTCTGGCGGAAGGGCAGGCGCCGCTTCAGGTGGTGCACCACCCGGCCGCCGGTGGCCATGCCCGAGGCGGAGAGGATCACCGCCGGCGGGTCGAGGTCGTTGAGGCGCTTGGACTCC
>JALOLI010000300.1 GCA_025456165.1 Acidimicrobiia bacterium
GGGCGGAATCAGGAACTGGCCCTGGCCGCCGGTCTCGCCCTGGAGGGCACCCGTACCGGGGCGCTGGTGGCCTCGTTCGCCACCGACGGGGTGGACGGCCCGACCGACGCCGCCGGTGGCATCGGCGACGCCGGGACGGTCGCCCGGGCCGGGGGACTCGGCCGGGACGCGGCCGCCGCGCTGGCGGCCAACGACGCCCTGCCCTGCCTGGAGGCGAGCGGAGACCTGCTGCGCTGTGGGCCCACGGGGACCAACGTCGGGGATGTGATGCTGGCCTACCGGCCGCGAAGAAGGGGATAGAGCGCCGTCACCGGGCGGGTGTGCTGCCCACCTCGGTCGTGGTTTGCCCTCACCGCTCCGGCCGCCTGGCGGCGGCCTGCGCGCCTCCCCCGCAGCCGCGGGCTGCCGGACGCCTGCTCCCCCCTCTGCCCTTCGGGCATCTCCCCCGCAGCCGCGGGGGAGAAAGACGAGGCCTCAGACCGCGACGACCTCGGTTACCCCGGGGACGCGGTCCTTGAGGATCCGCTCCACCCCGGCGGTGAGGGTGATGGTGGCCATGGGGCAGCCGCCGCAGGCGCCCACCAGCTGCAAGTTGACCGTGCCCCCCTCCACTCCGAGGAGCACGATGTCGCCGCCGTCGGCCTGCAAGGCGGGCCGGATGTACTCGATGGTGTCGGCCAGCGCGGCCAGGTCGACCGGCGGAGCCGGGGCGGCAGTCTGGTCCTCGAGGTGCAGAGTGTCGGTCATCACCTTGTTTCCAACACGAGCGGCTTGCTAATGCTTCCCATCTTAAGGGACCGGTGGGCCAACCCGGCCCCTCATCCTTCCACCGTCTCCCGGCGGATGTCCGCCCCCAGCGAGGCCAGGCCGGCGTCGAGGCCCTGGTAGCCCCGGTCGATGTGCTGGGCGTGGGCTACGGTCGTCGTGCCCTCGGCGGCCAGGCCGGCGAGGACCACCGCCGCCCCAGCACGGATGTCCCAGGCTTCCACCGGGCAGCCGCTCAGCGCCTCGACCCCCCGCACCACCACGTGCTGGCCCTCGGTGGTGATGTCGGCGCCCATCCGGTTCAACTCCCCCACGTAGCGGAAGCGGGCGTCGTAGATGTTCTCGGTCATCACCGAGGTTCCCGCCGCCAGGGTCAGCGCCGCCACCATCTGGGGGTGCATGTCCGTGTGGAACCCGGGGTAGGGCAGGGTGGCGAAGTCCACCGCCTTCAGGCGTTGCGGGCCCCGCAGGGTGACCTGCTCCTCGCCCACAGCCACCTCGCAGCCCGCCTCCTCCAGTTTGCGCAACTCCATGCGCAGGTGGTGCGGGCGGCAGCCGGCGACCGTCACCTCGCCCCCGGTGATGGCCCCGGCCATCAGGTAGGTGCCCGCCTCCAGACGGTCGGGCACCACCCGGTGCTCCGCCGGTGAGAGGCTGGGCACTCCCTCGATCTCGATGGTCGAGGTGCCGGCCCCCGTCACCCGGGCTCCCATCTTCACCAGGAACGAAGCCAGGTCCTCGATCTCCGGCTCGCGGGCGGCATTGCCGATGATCGTCCGCCCCTGCGCCATGACCCCGGCCAGGAGCACGTTCTCGGTGGCGCCGACGCTGGGGAACTCGAGGTAGACCTCGGCGCCGTGCAGCCCCTCGGGCGCCGAGGCCAGCAGCACACCGTGGGACAGGGCGAAGCGAGCCCCCATGTGCTCGAAGCCGTCGATGTGCATGTCGATGGGCCGCGAGCCGAAGTCGTCACCCCCCGGCAGCGCCACCCTGGCCTCCCCGCAGCGGGCCAGCAGGGCCCCGAGCACCAGGATCGAGGCCCGCATCTGGCGCACCAGGTGGATGGGGGCCTCGGGCAGCAGGTCGGCGGGCACCTCGATCTCCAGTGTGCCCTCCCCGCCCTGGGAGGCCGCCCCCACATGGGAAAGCACCCGGCGCATGATCTCGACGTCGATGATCCCGGGGACGTTGGAGAGGCGGTGGCGGCCCGGGGCGAGGAGGCACGCCACCAGGTGCTTCAGCACGGCATTCTTGGCGCCCCGCACCGAAACCGTCCCGGCGAGAGGGCGCCCGCCGGTGACCACCAGTTGCTCCACGGGTTGGGATTCTATGGCCGGAATCCGCCTCGGCGCCCCCGGGGCCATCCAGGGGGAGCGCTACCCTGGCCGCATGCACATCGTCTTCGGCGCCGACCACGCCGGCTTCCCCCTCAAGGAGACCCTCATCCGGGCGGTTGCCGATGCCGGCTACTCGGTCGAGGACCTGGGCACCCACACCACCGACCCGGTGGACTACCCGGACTTCGCCGCCGCAGTAGCCCGCGAGGTGGCGGCCGGCCGGGCCGACAAGGGGGTCGTGGTCTGCGGCTCCGGCGCCGGGGCCGCCATCGCCGCCAATAAGGTGCGCGGGGTGCGGGCCGCGGTAGCCCACGACACCTACACCGCCCACCAGATGGTGGAGCACGACGACGCCAACGTCATCACCCTGGGCAGCCGGGTGGTGGGGCCGCGAGGACCGCCACCTCCGCCGCCTGGCCAAGATCACGGCTCTCGAGGAGGGGTAGGTCCCCGGCAGGCTCCAGGCCTCCCGGTACGATGCCGATGTCCCCACCACCCCCCATGGATTCCCGCTACACCAACCGTGAGCTCTCGCTCCTCGACTTCCAGGAGCGGGTGCTCGCCATCGCCGAGACCCCCAACGTCCCCCTGCTGGAGCGGGTGAAGTTCGTCGCCATCGTCGCCTCGAACCTCGACGAGTTCTTCCAGGTCCGGGTGGCAGGCCTCCGTGAGCAGGTAGCCGCCGGGGTCAGCGAGGTCACCAGCAGATCATCCCCGGCCTGGCGGAGCACGGCATCCACCTCGCCACCTGGGAGGACCTGGACGAGGAGGAGCGCGACACCGCCTACCAGGTGTTCGAGCGCGATGTCTATCCCATGCTCACCCCGCTGGGGTTCGACCCGGCCCATCCCTTCCCCTTCATCTCCAACCTCTCTATGAACCTGGCGGTCACCCTGCACGACCCCGCCACCGACGAGAGCCACTTCGCCCGGGTCAAGGTGCCGCCCCTCCTCCCCCGGTTCCTCGAGGTGGGTTCCCAGGGGCACCTCGTGCCCATGGAGCAACTGATCGCCGCCCACCTGCCGACCCTGTTCCCCGGAATGGACATCGTGGGCCACTACGCCTTCCGGGTCACCCGCAGCGCCGAGCAAGAGGTGGCCGAGGCCGAGGCCTACGACCTGCTCGAGGCCATGAAGGAGATGCTGCACACCCGGCACCGCTTCTCGCGAGTGGTGCGGCTCGAGGTGGGGGCCGGCATGCCCGCCGAGGTCCTCGACCTCCTCACCGGCCAGCTGGGCCTCGACGACTCCGGCGTGTACCAGGCCCACGGGCTGCTGGCCCTGACGGGGTTCTTCTCGCTCCACGCCCTCGATCGGCCCGAGCTCAAGGACCCGGCCTACTCCCCCACGACCCAGCCGGCGCTGGCCGATCCCGACGGCGGCTCCATCTTCGATCGCATCCGCCGCCGCGACCTGCTGGTCCACCTGCCCTACGAGTCGTTCGCCACCTCGGTGGGCGCCTTCCTGGCCGAGGCGGCGCGCGACCCCGACGTGGTGGCCATCAAGCAGACCCTCTACCGGACCTGGTACCCCGAAGACCCGGCCGCCGGTGGCGAGGCCTCCGTGGTCCAGTCGCTGATCCAGGCCGGCCGCGAGGGCAAGCAGGTGGCCGTGCTGGTCGAGCTCAAGGCCCGCTTCGACGAAGAGGCCAACATCACCTGGGCCCGGCTTCTCGAAGAGGCCGGAGTGCACGTGGTCTACGGGGTGGCCGGGCTCAAGACCCACGCCAAGATCGCCCTCGTGGTGCGGCGCGAGGGCGGCCGGCTGGTCCGCTACAGCCACATCGGCACGGGCAACTACAACCCCCAGACCGCCCGCCTCTACGACGACCTGGGCCTGCTCACCGACGACGACGACATCGGCGCCGACCTCACCGAGCTGTTCAATGTGCTCACCGGCTACAGCGGGCGGCAGCAGTACCGCAAGCTGCTGGTGGCCCCCATCCACCTGCGCCGCCAGGTCAGGGACCTCATCCGCTCCCAAGCGGCGCCGGGCGGGCGGATCGTCTGGAAGATGAACCACCTGGTGGACAGCGAGATCATCGACGAGCTCTACGCCGCCTCCGCCGCCGGGGCCGAGATCGACCTGGTGGTGCGGGGGCAGTGCTCGCTGCGCCCCGGGGTGCCGGGGCTGTCGGATCACATCCGGGTCCGCTCCCTGGTGGGCAAGTATCTGGAGCACTCCCGGGTGATGCGGTTCGGCGAAGGACCGGACGCAACCTACTTCATCGGCTCGGCCGACATGATGCCCCGCAACTTGAACCGCCGGGTCGAGGTGATCACCCCCATCGACGATCGCGCCCTGGCCCTGCGCCTCGAAGAGGTGCTGCGCGTCTGCCTGGCCGACGACACCCTCTCCTGGGAACTGGGCCCCGACGGCGCCTGGGCCAAGGTCCCGACGATCCGGGGCATGGGCACCCACCGCCGCCTCGAGGTGCTGGCCGGCGAGCGGGCCCGGGGCGCGGCCCCCAACCCGGCCCGGGCGGCGACGGTGCCGGGGGTGGTCATGGCGGCGGGGGGCCTGATCACCCGGCGCGGTGGCAACGGCAAGACCGAGATCCTGCTCGTCCACCGGCCGGCCTACGACGACTGGTCCTTCCCCAAGGGCAAGGCCCAGAACGGGGAGACGCCAGCCGACGCCGCCCGGCGCGAGGTCCTGGAGGAAACCGGCTTGGAATGCACCGTGGGGGTGGAGGTGGCCACCCTCGAGTATCCCGATCGCGCCGGCAATCGCAAGCTGGTCCGCTACTGGGCCATGTCGGTCGACTCAGGCGAGTTTGCCCCGAACAACGAGGTCGACGAGATCCGCTGGCTCCCCGTCGAAGGCGCCCTGCACCTCCTTTCGTACGACCGCGATCGGGCGGTGCTGCGCTCCCACCTGACGGGCCGCAGCCGCAGGGCGCGGCGTTGATCTTCCTCATCCGCCACGCCCATGCCGAGGTGCGGGCGGCGTGGCCGGGCCACGATGGGGAACGGCCGCTCTCCGCCCGGGGCCATCGAGAAGCCGACCAGATCGCCACCCTCCTTGCCGGACGGCCCATCACCCGCATCCTCTCCAGCCCGCGACGGCGCTGCGTGGAGACGGTGTCCCCGCTGGCAGCCGCCCGGGGCCTCGCCGTCGAGACCGACGTGCGCCTCGACGAAGGGGCCGTGCCGGGAGACGCCCGCGCCTTTCTTGAGGCCCCGCCGCCCGGCATCGTGCTGTGCACCCACGGCCCGGTAATTGCCGACCTT
>JALOLI010000038.1 GCA_025456165.1 Acidimicrobiia bacterium
CGGGCCTTGTCCATCTTCTTGCAGTAGGCGCCGATGACCCGGCGGTAGAGGGCGTCGTCGACCTCCCCGTGGAACCCGGGCTCGGTGCGAGCCCGGGCCACCTCGGTCTCGACCTGGCGGATCACATCCAACCGCCTGCGGTCGCGTCCCCGAATTGCGTCCTTCAATTCTGCGGCGAGTTCTTCGTGGATGGACATCGTCGTTCAGCGTACTCCTCGTTCGGCCCCGGCGAGCGATCCTGGGAAGCGCTTTCAGGAGATCGGTTGACGAGCCTGCGCCTCCGGCCTATCTTGTATGAGGCTTGCTTGTGAACCACTTCACATTCCACGGCCAGGAATAGAGAAAAGAACCCGATCTTGATAACCCTCACTGTGACCGACTGGCGCGATACCGCCGCCTGCCGGGATTCCGAACCGAATCTGTTCTTCCCCATCGGCTCCACCGGGCCCGCCGTCGACCAGATCGAGGCCGCCAAGGCCATCTGCGTCGAGTGCATCGTCCGGGAGGACTGCCTGACCTACGCCCTGGAGACCAACCAGGAGGCCGGGGTCTGGGGAGGCTACGCCGAGGACGAGCGCCGGCGGCTGCGCAAGCGCTGGCTCGCCGAGCGGCGCCGCCGCGCCGGCTAGGACGCTCCCTCGCCACCCCCGGCCGTCCGGGGGTGGTTCACCCTTTGCGAAAACCCACCCGGGTGGACTTCTCCGCCTCGACGTCGACGTAGGCGATCTTGTCGACCACCAGGCCGTGGCGGCGCCCTTCCACATCTGCGACCCAGAGGATCCTCTCGCCCGCCTCCACCGCCTGCTGGAAGGAGCGCACCAGATCATCGGCATCGGCCACTTCGAGATCGAGCTCGCGCGCCGTCATGGTCATCCCGATCCGCACCCGCACCGCAGCCTCCTCCTAGTCGACCTTGAGTTCGACGCGCCGCCGCGCCCGGGGTCGCAGGGCGGCAATACGGCCGGCGAGAGCCTCGAACGCCGCCGCCGCCTCAGAAGCCGGGGCGACAAGCATCGCCGGCTCCCCCCGGTCGGCCCCTTCCCGCATCGCCGGCACCAGGGGCACTTGCCCGAGCAGTGGCACCCCCAGGTCGGCGGCGAGCTCGGCCCCGCCCCCGGCGCCGAAGATCTCGTAGCGGCGGCCATCGTCGCCGGTGAACCAGGACATGTTCTCCACCACGCCGGCGACCTCCTGTTCCATCTTGACCGCCATCAGGGCGGAGCGGCGGGCCACCCGCTGCGCCGTGGGCTGCGGAGTGGTCACCACCACGGTCAGCGCCCCGGGGACGAACTGCGACAAGGAGATCGGCACGTCGCCGGTGCCGGGGGGCAGGTCGAGGAGCAGGAACTCGGGCTCGTCCCAGAACACCTCGTCTAGGAACTGCTCCAGGGCCTTGTGGAGCATCGGCCCCCGCCAGATGACGGCCTGGTCGGGGGGCACGAAGAAGTCCATGGAGATGACCCGCACCCCGTGGGCGGACGGGGGCAAGATCAGGCCGCCGAGGACTGCCGGAGACTCCTCGATGCCCAGCATCCGCGGGATGGAGAAGCCCCACACATCGGCGTCGAGCACCGCCACGTCGTGCCCCGCACGGGCGAGGGCCACCGCGGTGTTGGCCGCCACCGACGACTTGCCCACCCCGCCCTTGCCCGAGGAGATGCTGATCACCCGGGTGCGGGAGCCGTCGCCGCCCGGCCGCGTCGGGAGCCCGGCCCGGAGGCGAGCGCTCAGGCCTTCCTGCGCGGCGGCGTCCATGCCCTGGACCACCGTCTCGGCAGCTGCCGCCCCGGCGGCGCGCGCCGCCTCCTCCACCGCCGCCTCGATCTCTCCCGGAGCGAACAGGGCCTCGGGCAGGTCGAGGGTCACCCGCACCCCGCCGCCCGGGACGGAATCGACCGCGACCACCAGGCCCAGCGCATCCAGCGTGCGGCGCAGTCGGGTCAGGACGACGGCTCCGACGGCATCACGAACGGCCGGCAGATTCAACTGAATCCTCCCTTGGGGACGTGGCGACACTAGCGACGGCATACGCCCTACCCTCTGCCCGTGGCTGCCAACGACTTCGACCGCGCCCTGGGCCGGCTGACCGGGACCCTGGGAGACCCCACCCGGCGCGCCATCTACCTCACCGTGCGGGAGTCCGAGGAGCCCATCACCGCGGCCCGCGTCTCCGAGCTGTTCGGCATTCACCCCAACGTGGCCCGCCATCACCTCGACCGCCTGATGGCCGACGGGTACTTGCGAATCGGCACCCGCCCCGACTCCCGCCCCGCCGGCGTGGGCCGGCCGCCCCGGGTCTTCGAGGCCACCGATACCGACGTCTCGATCGCCTACCCCGCCCGCCGCCACGACCTGCTCGCCGAGTTGCTCGTCCGGGTGGTCGAGCGCCTCGACCCCGAGGAAGGCCCCCGGGTGGCCGAAGAGGTAGGCCGGGCCTACGGCGAGGAACTGGCGGCGGCCGTCGGCCTGCCCGGAGAGAAGGGGCTCACCCCCGCCCTGGACGCCGTGGCCCGCGCCCTCACCGGCGTCGGGTTCGATTTCACCGCCGACGCCGCCCAGGGACGCCTCCTCAGCGGTGCCTGCCCGTTCGGCCGCACCGCCACCGACCACCCCGAAGTCGTGTGCCGCCTCGACCTCGGCATCGTGCAGGGGCTCATGGCCGCCGCCGGCGGCAAGCCGGACAAGGTGGCCATCGCCAGGCGCCGGGGCCCCGCCGGGACCTGCCGGTCCTCCTGAGAGCGCACCGACCGCCGGGTATCCTCGTACCGCCCCATCCCACGGAGTAGCAGCCATGCCCACCGACCGCTTCGGCGCCCGCAGGGAGGTCTCCACTCCCCTGGGACGCCGCACCGTCTTCCACCTGGGCGCCCTGGGGAGCGACCTCTCCCGCATCCCCTACTCGGTGCGCATCCTCCTCGAAGGCGCCCTGCGCCACCACGATGGGGCCCTGGTCGACGATGCCCAGGTGCTGGCCCTGGCCGGCTACGACGCCGCCGCCGTGCCCGAGGCCGAGATCGCCTTCCGCCCGGGGCGGGTGGTGCTCCAGGACTTCACCGGGGTGCCGGCCGTAGCCGACCTGGCGGCGATGCGCGCCGCCATAGTCCGCCTCACCGGCGACCCGGCGGCGGCGGCGCGGGTCAGCCCGCTGGTCCCGGCCGACCTGGTGATCGACCACTCGGTGCAGGTCGACGCCTTCGCCTCTCCCCTGGCACTGCAGATCAACAGCGAGCGCGAGTTCGCCCGCAACCTCGAGCGCTACCGCTTCCTCAAGTGGGGGCAGGGGGCCTTCGACAGCCTCCGGGTGGTCCCGCCGGCCACGGGCATCGTCCACCAGGTGAACCTCGAGCACCTCGCCGGCGTGGTGTGGGACGACGGCACGAGCCTCTACCCCGACACCCTCGTCGGCACCGACTCCCACACGACCATGATCAACGGCCTCGGGGTGCTGGGCTGGGGCGTGGGCGGCATCGAAGCCGAGGCGGCGATGGTGGGCCAGCCGATCTCGATGCTGCTCCCCGAGGTGATCGGGGTACGGTTCAGCGGGCGGCTCCCCTCCGGCGCCACCGCCACCGACCTCGTCCTGCGAGTCACCGAAGTGCTGCGCCGCCGGGGGGTGGTGGGCCGCTTCGTCGAGTTCTTCGGCGCCGGCCTCGCCGCGATGCCGCTGGCCGACCGGGCCACCATCGCCAACATGTGCCCGGAGTACGGGGCCACCGTCGGGTTCTTCCCCGTCGACGAGCAGACCCTGGCCTACCTGCGGCTCACCGGACGGGAAGAGGCCCGGGTGGAGGCCGTCGAGCAGTACTGCCGCCTCCAGGGGCTGTGGCGCGATGCCGCCGCCGAGCCGGCCTATGCGAGTGTCGTCGACATCGACCTGGCCGCCATCGTCCCCTCCCTCGCCGGGCCCCGCCGTCCCCAGGACCGCGTCGACCTCGACCGGGCCCAGCAGGCGTGGCGCTCTGAGCTGGCCGAAGGGTTCAAGGCCGATCCTTCCGTGCGGGCGGCGGTGGCCCACGACGGCGCGGTGTACGAACTGGCCCACGGCAGCGTGGTCATCGCCGCCATCACCTCCTGCACCAACACCTCCAACCCCGACGTCATGGTGGCCGCCGGGCTCCTGGCCCGGCGCGCCCGGGAGCGCGGCCTCTCGCCCAAGCCTTGGGTCAAGACCTCCTTTGCCCCCGGGTCCCGGGTAGTCACCAGCTACCTGGCCCAGGCCGGTCTCCTCGAAGACCTCGAGGCGCTGGGCTTCCACGTGGTGGGCTACGGCTGCACCACCTGCATCGGCAACTCCGGCCCGCTGCCCGAACCCGTCGCCGCGGCCATCCGCTCCCACGACCTGGTGGCCGCGTCGGTACTGTCGGGCAACCGCAACTTCGAGGGCCGCATCTCCCCCGACGTGCGGGCCAACTACCTGGCCTCGCCGCCGCTGGTAGTGGCCTACGCCCTCGCCGGTACGGTGGACTACGACCCGGCCGCCGACCCGCTGGGGACCGACCCGGAAGGGAAACCCGTCTTCCTCGCCGACCTGTGGCCCAGCCGGGAGGAGGTGTCCGCGGTGGTGGCCGGAGCCATCTCGGCCGCCCAGTTCCGCGAGCAATACGCCGCGGTCTTCACCGGTTCCCCCGAGTGGGAGCGCGTGAAGGCGCCGGAGGGAGCCTTGTACGCCTGGGACCCGGACAGCACCTACATCCAGGAGCCGCCCTTCTTCGCCGGCCTGGCCGCGACCCCTGGGCCGCTGGCCCCGATCCGGGAAGCCCGCGTCCTGCTGGCCCTGGGCGACTCGGTGACCACCGACCACATCAGCCCCGCCGGGTCGATCCACCCCGCCTCGCCGGCCGGCCGGTACCTGGTTTCTCTGGGAGTGGCTCCTGCCGACTTCAACTCCTACGGGGCGCGCCGGGGCAACGACCGGGTCATGGTCCGGGGCACTTTCGCCAACACCCGGATCCGCAACCGGCTGGCTCCGGGCACCGAGGGAGGCCTGACCACCGACTTCACCGACGGCGTGGTCAAGCCGGTGTACGAGGCCGCCGAGTCGTACCGCCGGGCGGGGACTCCCCTGGTGGTGCTCGCCGGCAAGGACTACGGCATGGGCTCATCGCGCGACTGGGCGGCCAAGGGCCCCCACCTCCTCGGAGTGCGCGCCGTCCTGGCGGAGTCCTTCGAGCGCATCCACCGCTCCAACCTGGTGATGATGGGCATCCTGCCCCTCACCTACCCCGACGGGGCCGATGCCGCCACTCTCGGCCTCGACGGGACCGAGGTGTTCGACATCGCCCTCGACGACGCCCTGGAACCGCGCCGCGCTATTCGCGTCACCGCCCGCCGGGCCGACGGCACGAAAGCGGAGTTCGAGGCCACGGCGCGCGTGGACACCCCGGTCGAGGTGGAGTACCTGCGCCACGGCGGCATCCTCGCCATGGTGCTGCGCCGCCTGGCCGCGGAGCACGCCGCCGGCTGAGACCCCGGCTCAGTCGCCCCAGTAGCGCTGCTCCCGCCAGGGGTCGCCGTACATGTGGTACCCATTGCGCTCCCAGAAGCCGGGCTCGTCGTGGTCGAGCAGATCGAAGCCCCGGGCCCACTTCACCGACTTCCAGAAGTAGAGGTGGGGGACCACCAGCCGCAGGGGCCAGCCGTGCTCGGGTTCGATCTCGGCACCGGCGTACCGGTAGGCGAAGACGTTCCCGGGGCGGGCGAAGTCGGCCAGCGGCAGGTTGGCGGTGAAGCCGTGCTCGGCCCGCACCAGCACGTGAGTGGCCTGCGGCTCCGGCCGGGCCCGGGCGAGGAGGTCGGCCACCGGGACCCCCTCCCAGCGGGTGTCGAGCTTGGACCACTTGGTCACGCAGTGGATGTCGGCGACCACCTCGCAAGTGGGCAGCCCCCGAAACGAGGCGAAGCCCAGGCGAAGCGGCTCGGCGACGAGGCCGCCCACGGTGAACTCCCAGGCGGCGGCATCCACCCGGGGCACCGTGCCGGCGTGCAGCACGGGCAGGCGCTCGGTCAGGTACTGGCCCGGCGGCACACGCCCTTCCCGGGCCCGGCGGGGATCGGTTTCGCTCATGAGATCACCTCGGGCCGGGGATGCTACCGACTGGGCCCCTGCCACCTCGACCCCGGGCAGCGCCACGGCGCCGGCCCCGCTCAGCGCCGCGGGGCGGGTAAGGTTCCCCTTCCATGGCCCGCAACCCGGCTCCTCGCCGCCCCCGTTCCGGGCTCCCCCTCCTCGCCGCCCTGGCCGCAGCGCTTCTCTTTGCCGCCTGCGGTGACTCCACCCCGGAGCTCACCGCCCCGCAGTCGACCGCGACGCAAGAGGCGTCATCGAGCACCGAAGGCCGGAGGCAACCCGCCCCCGCTCTGCAGGTGACCCTCTTCGACGGCAGCACCTTCGACCTGGGGGAGCACCTCAGCCGGGACGGCCGCCCGGTGGTGCTGAACCTGTGGGCCTCGTGGTGCCCGCCCTGCCGCGACGAGATGCCCCACTTCGACGCCGCCGCCCGCCGTCATCCCGAGATCCTCTTCCTCGGGGTGGCCGTCCGCGACGATCCGGAAGCGGCGGCCGCCACCGTCGCCGAACTGGCGCTTTCCTACGCTCTCGGCGCCGATCTCGACGGATCGGTGGATGCCGCCTTCCCCTCCCCCGGCCTGCCGGCCACCTTCCTCATCGGCAGCGACGGCACCCTCCTCGGGGCGGTCTACGGCGGCCTCGAGCCGGAGGACATAGAGGCCCTGGTGGACCGCTACCTGGCCGGGTAGCGCCGGACCTCACACCCCGGCGCAGCCGCGGCGCTGCAGGACCCGGCGCAGCGCGGCGAGGATCTCCGGGTCGTACTCGTAAGCCACGCCGCGATGCAGGACTTCCAGGGCATCCCCAGGCTCCAAGCCCCCGCCCACGGCGTAGTCGTAGGCGGTGGCCACCTTCACCACCTGGGCGGCCGGGGGCAGGCCGGGATCGCGAACCTCCCCGGGCCGGCGATAGGGACGGGGGGATTCGGCCACCAACGCCGCCACCTCCTGCAGCGTGGGGGCCTCGGCGATGATCGCCGAGCTCCACTGCGCCAGGTCGGAGGCGGTGAACCCTCCGCCGGAAGCCAGAGACGGGGCTCCCATCACCACCCGGCCGATGTCGGCCAGCAGGGTGGCGTCCTCGATGCGCCGGATGTCGCCCGGGGACAGCTTCAGCTCGCCCCCCAAGGCAACCGCCACGTCGGCGGAGCGCTCGGCGTGGCCGGGTATCGAGAAACCCCCGGCCTCGGGCACCCGGCCGAGGGCCCGGATGGTCTGACGGTGTGTGGCCGACGCTGACGCCAGGCGGTCGAAAGCCAGGTGCACGAAGCCGTAAGGCAAGCCCGCAAGAAGGGCCGCCCAGAGCCCCAGGGCGTCGGCCGTGATCCCGTAGAGGCTCCCGGCGGCGGCGAGCACCAGGTAGACCGGCCACTCCCGCAGGCCGGCCCGCCACAGCAGGCTGCCGGCAAAGCGCCGGCGGCGCTCGGTCCAGCCGGTACGGGCCCCGATCGAGGCCAGGTACCAGGCGGCGATGGCCAGAAGGACCAGGGCGAGGTCCAGCCAGGAGTTGGCCTCGTGAGCAACCAGGGGGTCGAGGCCGGCGAACACGGCGGCAAAGGCAGCCATGCCGGCGGCCTCGCCGGGGAGCAGGTCGGCGGAGGTCCTCTCCCCGTAGCGCAGCCGGGACACGGCCCAGCCCAGGGGGAGGCCCAGTGCCGCTCCCCATACCAGCGGGGCCACGGCGTGGCCCAGGACGGCGGCCGCTGCCACCGCCGGGCTCATCGGCTGGAGCCTCCCCTCGCCGGTCCGCAGCGGCAGGAGGTGGCCCAGGGCGAGGGCGGCGGCGATCACCAGGCTCAGCGCCAACTCATCGCGCCAGATGGCCGCGGTGAGCCCCCCGGCCATGACCATCGCCGGGAGGACCAGCCGCCACAGGAAGCGTTCAGGCACGGATGGCACGCTCCTTGACCAGGCGCGCCACCTCGGCGGCGCTGGCGTCGTCCGGCGCCCCATAGACCTCGCCCCGGCGGGTGACGGCGGCGATCAGGGCCTCCACCACCTTTGCCCCGGCCGCCCCGGCACCGGCGCGCAGCCGGGCGAAGGCCTGGACCTGGGTGATCGCGGCCTGGAAGGAGCGAGTGGAAGTCATGGCGTCGAAGGCATCGGCGGCCGCCAGCACCCGCGCTTCGCGGCTGCCGGCGCCGCCGGCGGCGACCCGATGAGCCTCCTCGAGCAGGCGCAGCACCGGCGCCAGCACCTCGATCTCGGCCAG
>JALOLI010000301.1 GCA_025456165.1 Acidimicrobiia bacterium
GGGATGTCCTCTGGTCGGTGCTGCAAGTCGTCGTCGAGGGTCACCACCACCGCGCCGCGGCAGTACCCCAGTCCGCACATCAGGGCGGCGTGCTGGCCCTGGTTGCGATACAGGCTGAGCGTCCGCACCTGCCCCGGGTGGCGGGCGTGCAGGGAGCGCAGGACCTCGAGGCTCCCGTCCCGGCTGCCGTCGTCGACGAAGATGGCTTCGAAACTGCGACCCATCGCGGCGAAGGTGGTCCCCAGGCGCTGGTACAGCTCCTCCAGGGAGTGCTCGCTGTTGTAGACCGGGACCACCACCGAGAAGTCGGGGCGCGGCGTCGTGTCCACGGGCCGAGAGTACCCGCGGCGCGCCGTCTTGTGAGTCACCCGGCGTGGCCGGGCCTCAGCGGAGCGTGTCCGCGCAGGCGGCCAGCAGCGTGCCCACCGTCCGCTCCACCTCGGCCGGGGTCAGCGCGTTGTGGAAGGGCAGCCGGATCAGCCGGCCGCTGACGTCGTCGGTCACGGGGCAATCCGTCGCTCGGGCGGCGAAGCGCCGGCCTCCCCGGGAGCTGTGCAGCGGCACGTAGTGGAAGGTGGCCATGACCCCGGCGCCCCGCATGGCGGCCAGGACCCGGTCCCGGGTGGGCCGATCGGGGAGGAGGACGTAGTAGAGGTGGTAGCCGGGCTGGTCGCCGGGAGGCACGTGGGGCAGGGTGAGTCCGGCCGCCGCCGCGTGCGGCTGCAGCAGGCGCTGGTAGCCGTCGAATACCTCCCGGCGGCGGGCGAGGATGGCCTCCCGGGCCTCGAGTTGCGCCAGCAGGAAGGCGGCGTTGATCTCCGACAGCCCGAACGACGATCCCAGATCGTGCCAGGAGTACTTGTCCACCTCACCCAGCATGAAGGCGCGCCGATTGGTGCCCTTGTGCAGGAGCACGTGGGCTCGATCGACGTCGATCGGCCGGTTCAGGATCAGCGCCCCGCCCTCGCCGCAGGTGAAGTTCTTCGTCTCGTGGAACGACAGCGTGGCCAGTCGCCCGAAGGTGCCCAGTGTGCGCCCGCCGCAGGTGGCGAACAGGCCGTGGGCGTTGTCTTCCAGAAGGTCGATGGGACGGCCGCCGATCGCCCTCTCCAGGCCGGGCAGGTCGCAGGCGATGCCCCCGTAGTGCACGGCGACGATCGCCCGGGTGGTCTCGTCGACGAGCGAAGCGACGTGCGCGGCATCGAGGCCGAGGTGGACCGGTTCCACATCGGCGAAGACCAGCCCGAACCCCTCCCGGGCGAAGGCCAGGGCGGTGCTCACGAAGGTGAACGAGGGCACGATGACCGTGTCCCCGGGCCGATGATCGAGGAGCATCGCCGCCATCTCGAGGGCGTCCGTGCAGGAGGTGGTGAGCATGACTTCGGCGCCGCCGTGGGCCTCGCGCAGCAGGCCGGACAGCCGTTGCGTGTAGGGGCCGGCCGCCGAGGTATGGCCGCCCTCGACCGCCTGCCGGACGTAGTCGAGCTCGGGGCCCACCAGCGTGGGGCGGTTGAAGGGGATGGGCGGCAGCCCGCCCGGGCCGGGAGCGGTGGTCGGGGGCATCGGCGGCCATCTTGCCAGGTCTGGGGGCGGGCGGGTCGAGGCAACTAGTGTTCCGAAGATCATCGTGCCTGCCGTCGTGCTGCCGTCTTCTCGCCCCGGCGCGTCGCGCCGTGCCGCGCCTCGAGCCGGCGAGTGCCCGCAATGCCCGCGATGAGCCGCCTGCGGGAGGCCGTGGGCGAGGCCGTCGGCCGGGGCGACCTCGACGCCCTGGTGCGGCTGGTGGGGGACCTCTGCTCCGCTGCCGACTGGGACGGGGTGGTGCTGCTGCGCGATCGGTCGCGAGCCGCCCTGGAGCGCGGCCTGCAGCTGTGGCCGGCCGCCGAATACGCCGAGTACCGCCTGGCCCTCGAAGCTCCGGGGCCTTACGCCGGACCGGTGGTGGTGGAAGGCGCGGGCCGCTTCGCCCTCGGCCCCTTGTGGGAAGTGGCGGCCAGCCGGCACTCCTGGGAGGAACTGGCCCCGCACCTGCCCGCCGGGCCGGCGCGGGCTCTGGCCGCCCACGAGCGGGTGTTGCGGGGAGAGGACCTGACCGCCGACCCCGGCGTCGATCCCGGGGTGCTCGATCTGCCGCTTGCCCTGCAGGCGTGGGAGCCGCTCTACCCGGTAGCCGGGTTCCATGCCGACAAGGCGGACTTCCCCGGCCCGCCCCGGCCCGAACTGCGGCCGCTCGCCTTGCCCCCGCCGGGAGAGGCGGTCGAGGACGACCAGACGATGGAGGCCTTGCTCGCCCTCGCCCGGCCGTGGGCGGACCAGTCGAACGGGAGGGTGGAGGCGGTGGTGGTGGAGGGGAGCGCGGCGGCGGCCGTCGCTGCGCTTCGCCCGGCCGGAGTGCTGGCCGCCGAGGTCCAGGCGTCGTGGGCCCTCGCTGCGATGGCCTGGGCCGGTGCCAGCGGCGGGGCCTACGGGCGGCGCCGGGGCGCAGCCGTCGGCCGGGCGGCGGCCTGGTGGGCGGCGGCCTCGCTGGCCGCGGTGGAGTGGCCGGCGGTGCCGAAGCGCTTGGGGGAGGCGGTGGCCGAAGTCCGCTGGCTGGCCTGGGAGCCGCTCGAGTTCACGCTGGGATGGGGGCTGCACCTCGCCGGCGAGGTGCCGGCGGAAGGCCTGGCCTTCGCGGTGGCGGCGAGCGACGCCCGGCGGGAGGAAGC
>JALOLI010000302.1 GCA_025456165.1 Acidimicrobiia bacterium
CAGCCCCCTCCGTTTCCGGAGGGGGCTGCAAGTCTGGGAACCGCCCGTAGGAGGAGTCGGAGGAAGGGGGGGTGCCTCCTGTCCGGTGGGGCGGACTTGAGCCGTTCTCAGACGGGTATCTATCGGCAAATGGCTCGCAACCTTGAGTACTCGTTGGCACTACTTTGCGTGTTCGGACGGATGGGGTCCGCTACAACGAAGGAGCGGGCGCAGGCATGGGCTCTCCGGCCAGCCCTGCCAGGAGATTGGCGACGGCCAGATCGGCCATGGCGACGCGGGTGGCCCGGCTGGCACTGCCGAGGTGGGGGATGATGGTGCAGTTCGGCAGGCCGACCAGGGGATGGTCCGCCGGCAAGGGCTCGGGCTCGGTCACATCGAGGGCGGCGGCGGCGATTACGCCGTTGCGGAGGGCGTCGGCGAGGGCGTCGGGGTCCACCACCGGGCCGCGCGCCGCATTCACCAGAGTGGCGGTGGGCTTCATGGCCGCCAGGGCGGCGGGACCGATCAGGTGGTAGGTCTCAGATGTCAGGGGGAGCGTGAGGACGACGTGGTCGGCCTCAGCCAGCAGGGCGGGCAGCGTGGGCCGGAAGACGGCGCCGAGGCGGGCCTCGACATCGGGCCGGCGGGTCCGGCTGTGGTACAGGATGCGCATGCCGAACCCGGCGGCGCGGCGGGCCACCGCCGTCCCGATGCGCCCCAGGCCCACGATGCCGATGGTCGAGGAGTGCACGTCCTCGCCCAGCAGCATGTCGGGGTACCAGAAGTCCCAGCCGCCGTCGCGGACGAGGGCGATGCCCTCTTTGAAGCGGCGGGCCCCGGCGAGCAGGAGGCCGAAGGCGATGTCGGCGGTGCTCTCGGTGAGCACGTCGGGGGTGTGGCCCACCGGGAGGCCGCGGCGGGCGCACTCAGCCAGATCGATGTTGTCCAGGCCTACGGAGTAGCTGCTGATCACCCGGAGAGACGGCGCGGCGTCCATGAGCGCGGCGTCGACTGGGTCCACCCCGGTGCAGAGGAGCCCGTCGGCGGAGGCCAGCTGTTCGATTAGCGCCGGGCGGGGGATGGGGCCGCGCTCCGGCCAGACCCACAGGTCCGAAGCGGCGGCGAGGCGATCGAGGGCGGTGCCGGGCAGGCGGCGGGTGGCCACCACGCGGGGGAGGGTCGAGGAAGCCATGGGCGGCACGGTAATCACCGGGCGGGGCCGGCCCGCGACTGAGGGACCGATGGAGTACCTTTGGCACCGAACTTGAGGGGGAGGTGCCCACGCGAGGCGTCATCCGGTTCTCGTCCTCGATGCTGGCGCTCGTGCTGTTGGTTTCGGCCTGCGGGGACGACACGGTGGAGGAGAGCACGACAACGACGGCTCCTCCCACGACGGTCACCACCACCACGGCGACCGCGACCACCACCACGACGACCTTGCCGCCTGTCGCGGAGTGGGGAGACCCATGGTTGTGGCTGCTCGGTGTCGGCGGCACGCTCTACGAGGTGGACGGGGCCACCGGGGAGGTGGCGGCGACGGTGGATGTGGGGGAGAACCTTTCGGCCATGGCGCTGGGCCCCGGGGGCATCTGGGTGAGCGAGTGCGAGGCCGACCTGGTGCACCTGATCGCCCCGGGATCGGCGGAGGTGGTGGCCTCGGTGCCGGTGGAGGGATGCCCCGCCGACCTGGTGGCCCTGGGAGGCGAGATGCTCGTGCTGTCGCGCGATCGGGGCAGGCTGTTCCGCATCGACCCGACCGGGGAAGCGCCCGTGGCCGAGTTCTTTTTGGGCCAGGGCCACGGGTCCGAGCTGCTTCTCCCGCTCGTGCTGGCGCAGGTCGCTGCCTACATAATCATCGTGGGCATAGGAGATGAGCCGGGAGAGCCGGCGGTGGCGGCGGTGTCTCCCTCCTCCCCCGATTCCAGCCAGGTGCTCGTGCTGGACGCTGACGGGAACCTGGTGAGCTACATCGACGTCGGGGCGAGGGTGCGGGATGTGGCGCTTGCGGCGGGCCTGGTGATGGTGGGATTGGAAGGCGGGCTCCTGCAGTGGTTCGACGCGGCCTCGGGAGAGAAACTGGGCGAGGAACCGACCGGGTTCCCCCTCTTCTCGGTGGTCTTCACCGGCGGGATGTTCTGCGCGACCGCCCCGGGATCGTTTGAAGCGTGGTGTGGGAACCCGGCCGCGGATGTGCCGTTCGCCCCGATCAGCGCCCCTTCGGGGACGGTGGCAATGACGGCCTACGGATTGGCGCTGTACGGGGTTACCTCGGAGGGCGAGTTGTGGAGGCAGGCGATCGGGGCTTCGTCCGGGGTGGAATCGGTGGGGCAGGTGGCCGGGGCGCTGGTGTCGGGGATGGCCGTGGTGGCCCGGGGCCCTGCCGAGGGTGGCAATCAGGCTCAGGTCTGCCCGGGCCTTCCCTTGGATGTGCCCGCTGGGGCCCTGGCCGCTGCCCAGGCGGACCCGGCGACGGTGCCGGGCTGGGGGCAGCCCTGCAATCCCACTCTCCCGCCCGGCCCGTACAACCTGCCGCGCACCTTCCTGGGCCTGCCGCATCCGGGCTCGCCCTACCACCCGCTGTACAACTCACCCGTGTTCAAGTGCGGTTGCCCGTAGGGGGTACGCGAAATAGGTCCGCCACAGGGCCCGATGCCGCTAGCCATAGGCCGGCATCGGGCGAGGGGCGGCGGCCTACTGACGCACCCCCTCAGTCTCCACGGCACCGC
>JALOLI010000303.1 GCA_025456165.1 Acidimicrobiia bacterium
CCCGGCGCTCGACGAGGACGACGAGCCGCTGACCATCGACGGCTACAACGCCGCCCTGCGCTACGAGGAGAGGGTGATCGTCGATGCCGAACAGGACGGCGAGCACCTCCTGACCCTGCGGATCACCGCCGAGCGCGACCCGGCTTCCACGGGGAATCGGGTCGGCGTGGGCGGCCTCGAGGTGCTGCCTCCGGTGCGGGAGTCCAATCTGGGGCTCATCCTGGGGATCCTGTTCGCGGTCGAAGCCGTGGGGGCGCTCTTCGCCCTGGCCCTCGGCCGGCCGCTCTTCGGGCGCCTGGCCGCCTCGCTCGACACCAAGCGCACCCTGCTCCTCGCCCTGTGCCTCTACGCGGTGGTCGCGGTGTGGGGTTTCCTGCTCGATGCGGTCATGGAGTTCTGGTTCCTGGCCTTCATGGTGGCCATCGTCCAGGGAGGGAGCCAGGCCCTGAGCCGCAGCCTCTACGCCGGCATGTGCCCGGCTCCCCTGTCGGGCGAGTTCTTCGGGTTCTTCTCGATCATGGAGAAGTTCTCGTCGTTCTTCGGGCCGCTGCTCTTCGCCGCCGCGGTGGCGATCTTCGGCTCGAGCCGCCCGGCGGTGCTCAGCGTGATCGCCTTCTTCGTGGTCGGCGGGTGGCTGCTCAGCCGGGTCGATGTGGACGAGGGCCGGAGAGCGGCCCGGGAAGCCGAACAGGCCCTGGCCGGGGAGGTGGAGGGGTAGCCGCCTACCTCAAGGCTCGGGGCGCCACCAGACCACCTTGCGCCCTTCGAACAGCTCGATGAGCGCCTCGTTCACCTCGGCGGGGCGCTCCAGGGGCGCCAGGTGGCCGGCCTCGGGCACGATCACCGTGCGCGCCCCGGGGATGGCCTGGGCCAGGGCCCGCATCTGGGCCGGCGGAGTGCTGGGATCCTGCTCGCCCCCGATCACCAGGGCGGGCACGCTGATGGTGGACAGCACGTGGGTCCGATCCTGCCGGTCGCGCATCCCCTGCAGGGCGGCCACGATCGTCTCGTAGCGGGTGCCCTCGACCATGGAGCGCACCCGGGCCTGCACCGGGGCGGTAGGCCCGGGGGCCAGCAGGGAGCGGATCACCTCGGCGGCCAGCGCCCCGCGGCCCTGGTCGAGCACCAGGTCGATGGTGTGCTGCCGCTTCTGGCGGGCGTCGGGGCCGTCGGCGGCGGCCCGGGTGTCGGCCAGGGTCAGGGTGCGCACCACGGCGGGCCGCAGCTCCCACAGGGCCAGGGCCACGTAGCCGCCCATCGAGAGGCCCACGACATCGGCGGAGTCGGCGCCCAGGGCCTCGATCAGCTCGGCCACGTCGTCGGCCAGCATCTCCATGGAGAGGGTGGGCTCCACCACCGGGTCGGAGCGCCCGAAGCCGCGCAGGTCCACCGCCACGCAGCGGCGCACGTGGGCCAGGCCGGCCAACTGGTCGAGCCAGAGGCTGTGGTCGAGGGGGAAGCCGTGGATGAACAGGGCGAGCCGGCCCTCGCCGGCCTCCCGGTAGTAGAGCATGGTCCCGTTCACCCGGGCATAGGGCACTCGTCCACCTCTCTCCGCAGTCTCCCGGCCACATCGGCGCGACGCGCCCGGGCCTTGACCGCCGCACCGTTTCTAGCACCACGGCGCCGGCAGGGCCGCCCCGAAGCGCCGGCGTCCTATCGTTCCCGGGATGACTCGAGCCCCGGCCCCCGTCCTGGTCATCGCCCTGCTACTTGCCGCCTGCGCCGGCGAGGCCGGGCCCGCAGTCACCACCTCCCCCGGGCCGACCGCGACGACGGCCACGACGGGGGCCTCCACGACTGCGCCCGGGGTCGAGGTCCTCGAGGTCTTCGACGGGGACACCCTGCTCGTCTCACTGGAGGGAGCAGAGGAGGAGGTCCGCCTGCTGGGCATCAACGCCCCCGAGCGCGACGAGTGCTTCGGCGACGAAGCCCGGGAGGCGCTGGCGGGCCGCCTCGTCGCCGGGCCGCTGCGCCTCGAGGCCCAGGAGGATCGGGACCAGTTCGGCCGCCTCCTCGCCTACGCCTACGCCGGGGACAACCTGCTGAACCTCGCTTTGGTGGCCGATGGCTTCGCCCTCGCCCTGCAGGACGACCATCCCCGGCTCGCCGAGTTCCTCCGGGCCGACGAGCGCGCCTTCTCCAGCGGCCGGGGCCTCTGGGCCGCCGACGCCTGCGGCACCCCATCCTCGGACCCCGTGACCCTCGTGCAAGTCGAGTACAACCCGGCCGGTCCCGATGAGGACGACCTGAACGGGGAGTGGGTCCTGCTGGGCAACCTGGACGCTGCGCGACGAGTCCTCCCAGAACCGCTTTGCCTTCCCCGCCGGGACCCTGCTGGTGCCCGGGCAGCAACTGATGGTGCACACCGGGTGCGGCGAAGGCTCCCCCACCGATCTCTTCTGGTGCAGCGACGGCCCGGTGTGGAACAACGGCGGGGACACCGCCCTCCTCCTCGACCCGCAGGGCAACGTGGCCGGCCGCCTGCGCTACTCGGATTCTTAGGCAGCATCCCGGCCCCGGTACCCTTCCACCATGCCCGGGACCCCGGTGGACACCCTAGGGCGGCCGCTGCGGGACTTGCGAGTCTCGGTCACCGACCGCTGCAACTTCCGCTGCCGGTACTGCATGCCCCGGGAGATCTTCGGGACCGACTACCAGTTCCTGCCCCGCGAGGAACTGCTGACCTTCGAGGAGATCACCCGCCTGGCCGGGATCTTCGCCGCCCTGGGCGTGCGCAAGGTGCGCCTGACGGGCGGCGAGCCCCTGCTGCGCCACGATCTGGAGCACCTGGTGGCCCTGCTGGCGGCCGTTCCCGGCATCGACGACCTGACGATGACCACCAACGGCGCCCTGCTCGCCCGGCACGCCGCCGACCTGGCCGCCGCCGGCCTGCACCGGGTCACCGTCAGCTTGGACTCCCTCGACGACGCCACCTTCACCGCCGGCAGCGACAGCCCGGTCCCCGTGGCCCAGGTGCTCGCCGGGATCGAGGCGGCTGCCGCCGCCGGCCTCACCCCGGTCAAGATCAATGTGGTGGTGCGCCGGGGGGTCAACGATGGCGAGGTGGCCGCTCTGGCCCGCCGCTTCAAGGGCACCGGGCACATCGTGCGCTTCATCGAGTACATGGATGTGGGCCACAGCAACGGGTGGCGCCTGGAGCACGTCGTCCCTGCCGCCGAAGTAGTCGCCGCGGTCGGCGCCGAGATGCCGCTGGAGGCCGTCCCGGCCAACTACCCGGGCGAGGTGGCTCGCCGCTTCCGCTACCGCGACGGGTCCGGCGAGATCGGCGTGGTCGCTTCGGTGACCCTCCCCTTCTGCGGCGACTGCACCCGGGCCCGCCTCTCTGCCGACGGGAAGGTGTTCACCTGCCTGTTCGCCACCGCCGGACACGACCTCCGGGCGCTGCTGCGCAGGGGCGCCACCGACGAGGAGATCGGCGCCGCCCTCACCGCCATCTGGCAGGCTCGGACGGACCGGTACTCGGAGGTCCGCTCGGCCGACACCGTCGGCCTGCCCAAGGTGGAGATGTCCTACATCGGCGGGTAGGGCCGCCGGCGGATTCCCCCGCGCCGACAGGGCAAGCCGGCTCGTCCCATGGGCGCGGTCTCAGTCGTAGGTCCAGATCACCTCGCAGCCGTGCCGCTCCGCCGGGATGATCGGCGAGGCGTCGCAGGCGTCCAGGCCGGGCCCGCCCACATAGAGCGTGGCGGCGAACAAGTAATCGTCCCCGTCGCCGCCGTACAGACGGGTCGCCCCCTCGAAGCCCAGCTGATGCCCGAACAGGTAGTCGTTCCCGGCTTCGCCGTAGGCGATCTCGTCGTCGTAGTCGGGATAGGCGGTGGCCCCGGTGTCCAGGGTGTCGTCGCCCAGGCCGCCCCGCATCCGGTCGTTGCCGAGGCCTCCCCGGAGGCTGTCGTTCCCCTCGTCGCCGTACAGGCGGTCGTTGCCGTCGTCGCCCCAGAGGAGGTCGTTGCCCGGCCCGCCGTAGAGGTCGTCGGAGCCGCTGCCGCCGTCCAGCCAGTCCGGCTCGGAGCCGCCGCGCAGGGTGTCGTTGCCTTCGTGGCCTTCCAGCCGGTCGAAGCCCGGGCCGCCGTATAGGTGGTCGTAGCCCGCGCCCCCGAAGATCTGGTCGTTGCCGGCATCGCCGTACATGTAGTCGCCGCCATCGCCCCCGAAGACGAGGAACTCGTCGATGCGGTCGTTGCCCGCGCCGCCGTAGATCGTGTCGGCGCCCAGGCCGCCGCCGATGCGATCGGGGCCGGCCTCGCCGAGGATGAGGTCCACGCCGTCGCCGCCCTGGATGGTGTCGGCCCCCGAGCCGCCGCAGATGGTGTCGTTGCCCCCCTTGCCGTCGATCACATCGTCGCCGTCACCGCCGTGGATCACATCGTTGCCGGCCGTTCCGTTGAGGGTGTTGCCGCCACCGGTGCCGGGGATGGTCACCGCCAGGCCGTTGCAGGTCGCCGGGGTGGGAGCGAAGGCCGCCGCCGCCGGCACCATCGCCATCACCACCAGGAGCGCTGCCGGGAAGACGAGTCGCCGCATCACAACTCCTTGTGGGCCGATCCTGCAGCGTACCCTGCCCACCGGCGGCCGTCCCGAACGTCCAGTGGCATCACTGTGTGGCCGGCAGGCCGCCCACGGGCCTGCGGGTTAGGCTGGGAGGCAACGGCCCGTCCTGGGGGACCGCCCCGCCCAGCCCACCCGTTGGAGGACCACTTGCGCCGCAGCCGCACCCTGGCCGGGCTGGCCCTGGCCTCCCTGATGGTCGCCGCCTGCGGGGACGACGGCACGCCCTTCACCGTAGGGCTGGCGACCACCACCCTCCCTGCCATCACGACGACCACCTCGGCC
>JALOLI010000304.1 GCA_025456165.1 Acidimicrobiia bacterium
ATCCCCGGCGCGCAGGACCGTGCCGCTCCCGAAGTCCCCCCCGTCGCCGGTCTCGGGGAGCACGGTGACTTCCCCGCGCTCGGGTCCCGGGGCCCACTGTGAGCTCCCGGCGCGTGGATGGAGCAGCGGACGAGAATGGGAATCCAGGAACGTTCCGGCAGAGGCCGGCACGATTCCGAACACCTGTGTTCGAACCCCCTTGCCCCCATCGGTTTCCACCCTACGCACCCAAAGTGATCGATGACGTCGGAAAGGGGGGAATCTTTCAGAAATCTTCGACGGAGAGTGGTCGAATGGCCCGCTGGCCGCAGGGGCAGGCCGCGCTGAGTGGCGGTACGACCCCCCAGCCGGGCCCGACGGCGACCCGATCCCCTACCCGAACAACCCCTCCGGGGCGTCGATCACGATGCGGCCCCCCTCCGGATCCCCCACGATCTCCTCGACGAAGGGCACCTGCACCTCTCCACCCGACGGAGTGCCCACCACCAGGCGGTCCTGGAAACCCCCGGTGACGACCTCGACCACCCGGCCCAACACCACGCCGGCCGGGTTCACCGCCTCCAGCCCCACCAGAGACGAGGCCCAGAACTCGCCCTCGGCGAGGGGGCGCCGGTCCGCCGCGTCTCGGGTCAGCGCCATCCCGCGCAGCGTCTCGGCCTGGTTGCGATCGACGATGCCGGCGAAGGCGACGATCAGGCCCCGGTCGCGGTAGGGCCGGGCCGAGCGGACCTCCAGGTCGCTATCCCCGGCGCGCAGGACCGTGCCGCTCCCGAAGTCCCCCCCGTCGCCGGTCTCGGGGAGCACGGTGACTTCCCCGCGCACTCCATGGGGCCGTCCCACCCGGCCCACGATCACCCGGCCGTCAGTCGACGAACTCAACGTTCGCCTGGATGCCCTCTTCCTCGCCGGCGGCCTGAGCCAGGGTGCGGAAGGCGTTGGCCACCCGGCCGCGCCGGCCGATGACCCGGCCCATGTCGCGCTTGGCGGTGCGCACCTCGGCGAGGACGCGATCGGGCCCCTCGTAGATCATCTCGACCCGGACGGCCTCCGGCTCCTCAGCGATGGCTTTAGCGACGTAGGTGACCACCCGTTCGACGATCTCGCCTCTCACGACTCCTCCTCGGCGCCCTCATCCTCGTCGGAATCCTCGGCGCCGTCCTCGGCGGCCTCCTCGGCGGCGGCGGCCTCGAGTTGCGCCTCCTCACCCACCACGTGGATGCGAGCGTCCTTGATGCGGATGGTGGTCGGCGGCTCCGGGGCGGCCGGAGCGGCCAGCACGCCGGCGATCTGGAGAAGGCGGCGCACCGGGTCGGACGGCTGGCTGAGGGCTCCTGGCGCGGGTCGTAACGGCCGATCTGCTCGATGTAGCGGCCGTCCCGGGGGGCGCGCCCGTCGGCGACCACCACGCGGTAGCTCGGCTGCTTCTTCTTGCCCGTCCTGGTCAGGCGGATCCTCACCGCCATGCGTCACCTCTTCTTCTTCATCCTCAGCCCCGGCAGCGAGAGCCCGGGTATGGGGCTCCGGCCCTCGGCGAACGCCTTCATCATCCGCTGCGACTCGCCGAACTGGCGCAGCAATCCATTCACCTGTTGCGGGCTCGTGCCCGACCCGGCGGCAATCCGCCGGCGGCGGCTCCCGTCGATGAGCTTCGGGCTCCGCCGCTCCCCAGGGGTCATAGAGCGGATGATGGCCTCCGCCCGCGACAGCGCCTCGTCGGACAGATCGGCGGAACCGAGCGCCGACGCGGCGCCGGGGAGCATACCAAGCAATTGCCCCAGAGACCCCATCCGACGCACCTGCTGCAGCTGCTCGAGGAAATCCTCGAAGGTGAACGAGGCGCGCAGCATCTTCTCCGCCGCCGCCTCGGCCTGCTCGCGGTCCCAGGCCGCCTCGGCCTTCTCTATCAGGGTGAGGACGTCGCCCATGCCGAGGAGCCGGGAGGCCATGCGCTCGGGATGGAACACCTCCAGGCCGTCGAGGCCCTCCCCCACCCCGGCGAACTTGATGGGCCGGCCGGTGACTTCGCGGGCCGAGATGGCCGCCCCGCCCCGGGCGTCGCCGTCCAGCTTGGAGAAGACCAGGCCGGTGATATCGGTGCGCTCCAGGAAGCCCCGGGCCACGTTCACCGCGTCCTGGCCGGTCATGGCGTCCACGACCAGCAGCACCTCGTCTGGCTCCACCGCCTTGCGCACCGCGGCCAGCTCCGCCATCAGCGGCTCGTCGATCTGCAGACGGCCGGCGGTGTCCACGATCACCACGTCGCAGCCCAGCTCCGCGGCCCGCTTCAGGGCGGCCTTGGCCAGCCGGGGCGGGGTGGTGCCGCGGTCGGCGAACACCGGCACCCCGGCGCGCCCCCCCAGCGCCTCCAACTGGTCCACCGCGGCGGGACGCTGCAGGTCGGCCGCCACCAGCAGGGGGTGCTTGCCCGCCGACTTCAGGCGCCAGGCCAGCTTGGCGGCGGTGGTGGTCTTCCCGGAGCCCTGCAGGCCGACCATCAGAATGCGCTGCGGGAGCACCCGGGCCGGGGCCAGCGGCGCCGCCTCGCGCCCGAGGGTGGTGATGAGCTCCTCGTGGACGATCTTGACCACCTGCTGGCCCGGGGTGAGGCTGCCCGCCACCTCGGCGCCCACGGCCCGGGCCCGCACCCGCTCCAGGAACGCCCGGGTCACCCCCACGTTGACGTCGGCCTCCAGCAGGGCGAGGCGCACTTCCCGCAGGGCGGCATCCACGTCGGCCTCGCTCAGGCGGCCGCGGCCGCGCAGGCGCTCGAACACCGAGCCGAGACGGGAGGTGAGGGAGTCGAACACGCCGGGGGCAGGGTAGCCCGCGCCGGTCCCCACGCCCCGGCGGCGAGTAGCCTCCCTCCGAGCGCGGAAGGAGCCCGGTTGAACCTGACCGTCATCGACCACCCCCTCACCCGCCACTACCTCACGTTGCTGCGCGACCGGCGCACCTCGTCCGAGGAGTTCCGGGCGGCGGCCCGACGCCTGACCTACACCCTCATTCATGAGGCCACGGCGCGCGCCCCCCTGACCCAGATCGACATCGAGACCCCCCTGGAGCCCACGGCCGGGTACCGGATGCCCGGCGTGGTCGCCATCGCCGTGCTGCGCTCCGGCCTGGGGATGCTCGACGCCGTGATCGACCTCATCCCCGGCGTCAAGGTGGGCTTCGCCGGCTTGCAGCGCGACGAGGAGACGGCGCTGCCCATGGAGTACTACTTCAAGCTGCCCGACCTCTCCGGCTCGGTGGTGCTCATCCTGGAGCCCATGCTGGCGACCGGCGGGTCGCTCTCCTGGGCGGTGGCCAAGGCCAAGTCGAGCGGCGCCCGCGACATCACCGCCCTCTGCGTCGTGGCCGCCCCCGAAGGGGTGCGGCGCATGTACCAGGACCACCCCGATGTCCGCATCGTGGCCGCCGCCCTCGACCGGGAACTGAACACCCACTTCTACATCCAGCCCGGCCTGGGCGACATGGGCGACCGGCTGTTCGGGACGCTGTGATGGCCCGGCCCGACTTCGAAGAGGCCGTTCAGGAGGTCGTGACGAGCCTCCCGCCGGGAACCGTGACCACCTACGGCGAAGTGGCCGCCGAAGCCGGCTTCCCCGGGGCGGCCCGGGCGGTAGGGAACTTCCTGCGCCGCTCCGCCGGGCTGCCCTGGTGGCGGGTGGTCGGGGCCGGCGGGCGCCTGGTCCCGGGCGACGAGGAGGAGCAAGCCCGCCGGCTGCGGGCCGAGGGAGTGCCCTTCACCGCCGCCGGCAAGGTGGCACCGTCGGCCCTGGGGAGGTCATGATGAACCAGGCCATGAACGCCGTCGAGATCATCCAGCGCAAGCGCGACGGGGGCGCTCTCAGCGCCGAGCAGATCCGCTGGGTA
>JALOLI010000305.1 GCA_025456165.1 Acidimicrobiia bacterium
AGGCCGCCGGCGACCCCGCCGAGCACGCGGTCCGAGCGGCTGCGGTAGAGGCGGCGGGCGGGGCTCGTCGTGGTCATTGCCTCTCAGGCTACCCGCGCCCGGGGAAACCATGCGGGGGGCGCCGGCCGGCCCGGACGCGGGGCCGCCCGCCCCGGGAAGGGATCCCGGGAGCGGGCGGCGACGGTCAAGGGATCAGTCTTCGATCAGGACGGAAGCGCCGGGGCGCTCGATCCACTTGTCGTAGGTCTCCTGGTAGAAGCCGTCTTCGAGCATGTCGGCGAAGATGGCGTTGATGGCGGCCAGCAGCGCCGTGTTGGCCGGGTTCACCGCAAACCCGTAGGCCTCGCCGGTGACGATCTCCTCGGCGACCACGATGCCGGGGCGGGTGGCCGCGGCCTCGAGCGACGGGTCGATGTCGATGATGGCGCCCTGGACCTGCGCCCCTTCGAGGGCGGCGAAGCAGTCCGGCGGCTGCACGAACTCACGGATCACGATGCCGAGGGGCTCCAGGTTCTCCTTGGCCCAGATGGCACCGGTGGTGCCGGTCTGCACCGCGATGGCCATGCCTGCGACCAGGTCGTCGATGCTCTGGATGTCCGGGGTCTCGTTGGAGTTGATCGTCAGCGCCTGGTTGGCGTTGAAGTACGGAGTGGCGAAGTCCACCATCAGTTCGCGGTCGGCGGTGATCGTCGTGGCCGAAGCGACCACGTCGAAGTTGCCCTGAGCCAGCTGGGTGAAGATCGTGTCGAAGTCGGTGTCCACCCAGCGGATCTCGAGGTCGAGCCGGGCGGCGATTTCGTTCATCAGGTCGACGTCGAAGCCGATCGCCTCGCCGTTCGCGTCGAAGTCCTCGAACGGCGGGTAGGGGATGTCGGAGCCGACCGTCAGGATGCCGGCTTCGATGGTCTCGAACTCGCCTACCGCCTCGTCGTCGTCACCGCAGGCGGCGACCAGCAGGGCGAGAGCGAGCACGAGCAACAGCCACTTGTGCAGTCTCATCTGCCTCACTCCCATCGGTTCAGTTGCCACACAGCGGAAAGGAGCAGGCCTCCCTTCCTCTGATGAGGCTATCACGCCGCAACGCCCGATCGCGGGGGACCGCCGGGAAGCCGCCCCGGCCCGGGCGGGGTACAGTCGGCGCGTGGTGACGGCAGGGTCTTCCCGGGTCGTGCTGGGCCTGAGCGCGGTGATCGTGGCGGTCACCGGGGAGCAGCCGCGCCTCCTGACCGTGGGGCCGGGGCCGGTGGCCTTGCCCAGCGGCCAACTGGACCCCGACGCCGACCGGACCCTGGAGCGGGCCCTGCGCCGCTGGGTGCGGGAGCAGACGGGCATCGACCTGGGTTACGTGGAGCAGCTGTACAGCCTGGGCGATCGGAGCCGCGGGCCCCGGGAGGGGGAGCGCCTGGTGACGGTGGCCTACCTGGCCCTGGTGCGGGAGGGCCCGCTGCCGGAGGCGGCCGGGGCGCGCTGGCGGGACTTCTACGCGTTCTTCCCCTGGGAGGACTTCCGCGAGGGACGGCCCCGGGCCCTGAACGGGGCCATCGTGCCCGCCCTGGAGGGCTGGGTGGCTACCGCCCCCGACGCCGCGCTGCGAGAGGCGCGCCGCGAGCGGGTGCAGATCCTGTTCGGCCGCCGCGGCACCCCCTGGGACGTGGACCGGGTGCTGGAGCGCTACGAGTTGCTGTTCGAGGCCGGCCTGATCCCCGAGGCCGGGGCTCTCGACGGGCCGGTGCCGGGGGAGCCCATGGGATTGGACCACCGCCGCATCGCCGCCCAGGCCCTCGGCCGGCTCCGGGGGAAGCTGCGCTACCGGCCGGTGGTGTTCGAGTTGCTGCCCCCGGAGTTCACGCTCGGCCGCCTGCAGCGGGTGGTGGAGGCGCTGTCGGGGGTGCGCCTGCACAGCCAGAACTTCCGCCGCCTGGTGAGCCGGGGAGGCCTGGTCGAGCCCACCGGGGCCACGGACCCCAGCACCGGGGGGCGGCCGGCGGCGGTGTACCGGTTCCGGCGCGAAGTGCTGCGGGAGCGCCCCGCCCCGGGGGTGGGCCTGCCCGGCTTGCGCACCAGCGGCTGAGCCCGGCCCCCGGCCCTTGCGCCCGGTTCTCCACAGGGTTATGCTCAGATAGAGTAGAAGGAGAGACCAGGTGGTTCCCGACCTGAGCCCGGCGGCGACGCTCCCCGACCTCGAGGAGCGCGGCGAGCGCTTGCGGCGCGTCCTGCCCGAGGCGGAGTGGGAGCTGATGCGGCCCACCGTGGCCGCCATCGAGGACTGGAAGCGCCGCCGCCACGCCATCGTCCTGGCCCACAACTACCAGACACCGGAGATCTTCCACGGGGTGGCCGACCTCACCGGCGACTCCCTGGCCCTGGCCCAGCAAGCCGCTTCCACCGACGCCGAAGTGATCGTGCTGGCCGGGGTCCACTTCATGGCCGAGACCGCCAAGATCATCAACCCGGCCAAGACGGTCCTGATCCCCGACCCGGCGGCGGGATGCACCCTGGCCGATGCCATCACCGGGGCCGATGTGCGCCTGCTGCGCGAGCGCTACCCGGACACGCCGGTGGTCACCTACGTCAACACCTCGGCCGAGGTGAAGGCCGAATCGGACATCTGCTGCACCTCCTCCAACGCCGTCGAGGTGGTGGAGTCTCTGGGCGCCCGGCGGGTGATCTTCCTGCCCGACGAGTACCTGGG
>JALOLI010000306.1 GCA_025456165.1 Acidimicrobiia bacterium
GCTCGGAACCGAGTCGGGCCTGGCCGTCCCCGACGGCGAGGGCGGGGTCGACCTCCACATTTCGACCCAATGGATGCACGTGGACCACCGCCAGATCGTGGCCTGCCTGGGCTTGCGCCCCGAGCAGGTGCGCCTCCACCTGGCCGGCATCGGCGGCGCCTTCGGGGCCCGGGAGGACCTGACGCTACAGATCCACCTCTGCCTGCTGGCCCTCCACACCGGGCGGCCGGTGAAGATGGTCTACGACCGGGCCGAGTCCTTCGCCGGCCACGTCCACCGGCACCCCGCCCGCCTCTGGTACCGCCACGAGGCCGACCGCCAGGGGAATCTGGTGCGGGTGGAGGCGCGGCTGGTCCTCGATGGCGGGGCCTACGAGGAGACCAGCGGGGCGGTGGTCGCCAACTCGGCCTACTTTGCCGTCGGCCCCTACCGCTGCCCCTCGGTCCGGGTCGACGCCGTGGCCGCCCGCACCAACAACCCGCCCGCCGGAGCGATGCGGGGCTTCGGGGCCAACCAGGTCTGCTTCGCCTACGAGGCCCAGATGGATCGGCTGGCCGCCGCCCTCGGCATCGACCCCATCGACCTGCGCCTGCGCAACGCCCTGGGCCACGGCGACCGCATGCCCACCACCAACCAGGAGATCACGGGGAGCCTGCCCACCGCCGAGGTGATCCGCTCGGCAGCCGCCCTGCCCCTGCCCGAAGACGACCCCGGCGACGACCCCCGCCGCCTCCCCGGCGGCGTGGGCCTGACCACTCCGCCCGCCGCCGTGCGCCGCGGCATCGGCTTCGCCGTGGGCATCAAGAACATCTTCTTCTCGGAGGCCTTCGACGACTACGCCGAGGCCCGGGCGGTGCTCACCCCGCAGGGACTGGAGGTGCACACCGCCGCCGCCGAGGTGGGCCAGGGGATGGTCACCATCCTCCAGCAGATCGCCCGCAGCGCCACCGGCATCGAGCAGGTCGAAGTGGTCTCCGACCACACCGGGCAGATCGGCTCGGCGGGGTCTACCTCCGCTTCCCGCCAGACCCAGATGGCCGGCGGCGCCTGCCTGGAGGCCTGCCTCGGTCTGCGGGAAAAGGCCCTGGAGCGGGGCGGAGGCGACCGCCTCGACGACGCCGGCGTTTGGCGCGGCGACGAGCACCTGGCCTCCCTCGAGGACCTGCTGGCGGCCGGGCCCCTGGAGCACCACACCCGCTTCCGTCATGCCCCCACCGAGGAGCCGGGCCCCACCGGCCAGGGCAACCTCCATGCCGGGTTCTGCGTGGCGGCCCATCGGGCGGTGGTGGACGTGGATCCCGAACTCGGCTTGGTGCGGGTGGTGCGGGTGGACACCGCCCAGGATGTGGGCCGCGCCCTCAACCCGATGTCCGTGCTCGGCCAGATCGAGGGTGGCATCCTGCAAGGGGTAGGCCTGGCGATCATGGAGGAGTTGCTGGTGGACCGGGGCGTGGTGCGCAACGCCTCGTTCACCGACTACCTGATCCCCACCATCCTCGACGCCCCCGACGTGGAGGCGGTGATCATCGAAGACCCGGAGCCGGGCGGCCCCTTCGGGGCCAAGGGCTTCGCCGAGCTGCCCACCATCTCCGCCACCCCCGCCGTGGTGGCCGCCATCCGCGCCGCCACCGGCCGCCCCCTCAACCGGGCCCCGGTGCGCCCCGAGGACATCGCCGGGGTGTAGGGCGGGCCGGCGGTACGGCGGCGCTGGAACCCGGCCCCGGCGCGGCGAGTACCCTTGCGGTGTCACCGCTCGACCTAAGGAGCCGCTCGTGACCGCTGTCGACGTCCGCCCCGCCTCGGGCAAGCTGGGGGTGCTCACCCCGGGAATGGGGGCGGTGGCCACCACCTTCTATGCCGGCGTGTTCGCCGTGCGCAAGGGCCTGGCCAAGCCCTTCGGATCCCTCACCCAATTGGGCCACATCCGACTCGGGAAGCGCACCGAGAACCGCAACCCCATGGTCAAGGACTTCGTTCCCCTCGCTTCCCTGGACGACCTGGTCTTCGGCGGCTGGGACCCCATCCCCGACGACGCCTACGCGGCGGCCATGCGGGCCGGGGTGCTCACCCCCCAGGACCTCGAAGGCGTCAAGGACGAACTGGCGGCCATCAAGCCCATGTCCGCCGTGTTCAGCCACGACTGGGTGAAGCTCCTGACCGGGACGACCAACGTCAAGACCGGCCGCTCCACCATGGACCTGGCCGAGCAGTTGATGGCCGACATCGCCCGGTTCCGCAAGGAGAACGGCTGCGACCGCCTGGTGATGGTGTGGTGCGGCAGCACCGAGGCCTACCACACCCCCACTGCGGTGCACGAGACCCTGGCCGCCTTCGAGAAGGGGCTACGGGAGAGCGACCCGGAGATCGCCCCCAGCCAGGTGTACGCCTACGCCGCCCTGCGCGCCGGCGTGCCCTTCGCCAACGGCGCCCCGAACCTGACCGTGGACCTGCCCTGCATGCTGGAGCTGGCCGCCGAGACCGGCCAGCCCATCTGCGGCAAGGACTACAAGACCGGCCAGACGCTCATCAAGACGATCCTCGCCCCCGGGTTCAAGGCCCGCCTCCTCGGGGTGAGCGGGTGGTTCAGCACCAACATCCTGGGCAACCGCGACGGCGAGGTGCTCGACGACCCGGAGTCCTTCAAGTCCAAGGAGGTCTCCAAGCTGGGGGTGCTGGAGCAGATCCTGCA
>JALOLI010000307.1 GCA_025456165.1 Acidimicrobiia bacterium
CGGGGGAGGCAAGCCTCTGGCTCCGCTGCGCCGCAAGCGGCTCCGCGCCTCTCCCGCTGGCGCGGGATAGGCCGAGAGGGCGCCAATCGTTTGCCTGTCGGGCCTCCTTGTGTAGTGTTCCCCCCACATGGCGAAGCGGCAGCCCGTCCGCCGGGGCAATGGGCGGGGCAGGGCGGCTACTTCCGTGAAGAAGAAGCCCGCGAAGAAGGCCTCCGCGCTGGCGGCCTTGCGGGAGAAGATTCGGGGCGGCTTCGGCCGTCACGCCGATGACTTCTGGGGTGTCTTCCTCCTCGTCGGCGGCATCCTCCTTGGCCTGGCCGCCTTCAACCTGGCCGGTCCCTTCGGGAGGATGCTGGACTCGGGCCTGCGCCTCCTGTTCGGGGTGTGGACCCTGGCCGTCCCGGTGGTGCTGGCCGTCCTGGGCGTCACCCTGATCGTGTCGCCGCGAGACCGCCAGCCCGGGCGCCTGGCCGTGGGTTTCGTCGTCACCTTCTTCTCCTCCCTCGCCTTCTTCCACTTGCTGACCGGGGCGCTGTCGCTGGCCGGGTCGCTGGATCTGGTGAAACAGCGCGGCGGGGCGATCGGCTCGCTGATCGCCTTCCCGCTGCGCCGGCTCATCGGCTTCTGGGGGGCGGCGGTCATCCTGGTGGCCCTGGTGGCCTTCGGCGTCCTGCTGATCACGCGGACCACGCTGCGCGAGGTGGGCCTGGTCATCGCTGCCGGATGGCACCGCATGGTGGCCGCAGTCCGTGAGCGCCGCCGCCGCCGGCGCGCCGCCGCGTCGTTGATCGCCCCGATGGTCGAGGCGACGCCGGTGCCCGCTCCCCAGGCGGTGCCGCCGCGTCCCGCCCATGCCCCGCCGGCGCCGGCCGCCAAGCCCGCCGCCAAGCCGGCCAAAGCCGAGGCCGCCCGCCCGGCGGCGCGAGCCGCCAAGCGGTCCGCCGCCGCCGCCGGGTACCAGCGCCCGCCGCTGGACCTGCTGGCCCGGGGCCCGGGCCTGGCCCACGACAAGCGCACTCTGGAAGAGACCGCTCGCGATCTGGGCGACGCCCTGGCCGAGCACGGGGTGGACGCCAGGCTCACCCGCATCGTCCCCGGCCCCACCGTCACCCGCTACGAGATCGAATTGGCGGCGGGAGTCAAGGTGGCCCGGGTCACCAGCCTGTACCACGACATCGCCTACGCCCTGGCCAACCCCGACATCCGCCTGCTGGCCCCCATCCCGGGGCGCAGCGCCATCGGGGTGGAGGTCCCCAACCGGCACCGCCGGCTGGTGACCCTGGGGGACATCCTGCGTACGCCGGAGGCCGAGGAGTTGACCCACCCGCTGTGCGTGGGCCTGGGCATGAACATCTCCGGCAAGCCGGTGATGCTGAATCTCTCCGAACTGCCCCACGTCCTCATCGCCGGCGCCACCGGGGCGGGCAAGTCGTCGTGCATCAACGCCCTGGTGTCGTCCTTCCTGATGCGGACCACCCCGGACCAGGTGCGGCTGATCCTGGTCGACCCCAAGCGGGTGGAGTTGGGCCAGTACAACGACGTGCCGCACCTGCTCACCCGGGTCATCACCAACCCCAAGAAGGCGGCCGACGCCCTGCAGTGGGTGGTGCGGGAGATGGACCGCCGCTACGACCTCCTCGCCGCCGCCGAAGTGCGCGACATCGACGGCTACTACGACAAGTTCGACGCCGGCGGGCTGGACCCGTCGCTGTACGAGCGGTTCCCCTTCATCGTGGTGGTCATCGACGAGTTGAACGACTTGATGATGGTGGCCGGCCGGGCGGTGGAGGAGGCGGTGGTGCGCATCGCCCAGATGGCCCGGGCGGTGGGCATCCACCTGGTGATCGCCACCCAGCGGCCGTCGGTGGACGTCATCACCGGTGTCATCAAGGCCAACATCCCCTCGCGCATGGCATTCTCGGTGGCCTCGCAGACCGACAGCCGGGTGATCCTGGACATGGCCGGAGCGGAGAAGCTGGTAGGCCTCGGGGACATGATCCTGGTCACCGCCCGCGAGCCGCGGCCGGAGCGCATCCAGGGGGCCTTCATCCCGGAGAGCGAGATCCACGCCGTCGTGGACTGGGTGCGGGCCCAGGACGCCATGCGCTACGAGGAGTCCGTGCTCGAGCCGCCGGCAGAGGCCCCGGGCGAGGAGCACGGTGAGTACGAAGGGGAGGACCCCGAGATCATGCGCCAGGCCATCGAAGCCGTGGTGCGATCGCAGCTGGGGTCGACCTCGATGCTGCAGCGCAAGCTGAGGATCGGCTTCGCCCGGGCGGGGCGGGTCATGGACATCCTGGAGCACATGGGCATCGTGGGCCCCTCCGAGGGTTCCAAGGCCCGGGCGGTCCTGGTGGCCCCGGAGGAGCTCGATCAGATACTCGGCGTGGAGCCGGTGCGGCGCTGAGGGCGCCGGCGCGTCGCCCTCTGGGGGTTCCGATGAGCGGGCAGCAGCAGCGGAAGGCCTTGAGCGCGGCGGAGAGCGCCCTGCGCGCCCTGGCGGCGGGGGAGGCCGCTCGGGCCCGGGCCGCCGCCGACAAGGCCGCGTCTCTCGACCAGGTGGGGGCCTACGCCGGGTTTGCTTTGCTGGTGAGCCGCGCCGCCGGGGAGATCGAGGAGTCGGGGGCGGTCACCCCCACCACCCGCCATGCCTTGTGTGATGCGCTCGGCCCGGGCCCGCTGGCGGC
>JALOLI010000308.1 GCA_025456165.1 Acidimicrobiia bacterium
GAGGTGGCCCTGCTGGCGCCGATCGTGGCCCTGATCCTCTTCCTGGGCATCTTCCCCAAGCCGGCCCTCGACCGGGTGGAGCCGGCGGTGCAGGGGATCCTCGACCGAATCGAGATGACCACCGACTACCAGGTGCCGGAGTTCGGCACCGAGGCCGACTTGCCGGCGGCGGAGGGGCAGCCGTGAACGTGTCGCTCACCTTCCTTTCGATTGCCCCCGAGATCGCCCTGGCGGCGGCCGTGGTCCTCCTGCTGATGGTCGAGGCGACCTTCAAGCCGCGGGCCGCCGTGTGGGGGTTCATCGCCGGGGCGGGCCTGGCCGCGGGCACGGCGCTCTCGGCCTGGCAGTGGGTGGCCCATCGCGGGGCCGACGCCGGGGTGTTCTGGCACGAGATGATCGCCGTGGACGGCTTCTCGGCCTTCGCCGGGATGCTGGTGTTCCCCCTGGCCGGCCTGGGCCTGATGTCGGCCTGGCGCCTGGCCGTCTCGCAGCGGCGGCGGGGCGCCGAGTTCGTCGCCCTGGTGTTGCTGGCCGCCACCGGCGCCCACCTCATGGCGGCCGCCGGCGACCTGATCATGCTCTTCATCGGCCTCGAGGTGTTCTCCATCAGCCTCTACGTGCTGGCCGGCTTCACCCGGGAGCGGGCCGACGCCGACGAGGCCTCGCTGAAGTACTTCCTCCTCGGAGCCTTCGCCTCGGCGGTGTTCCTCTACGGCGTGGCCCTGGTGTTCGCCGCCACGGGCACGACCACCATCTACGGGATCGACGGGATCGCCGACTACCTGGCGGGCACGATCATCTTCCGCCCGGGGGTGCTGCTCGCCGGCCTGGCGCTGCTGCTGGTGGGGATGGCCTTCAAGGTGTCGGCGGCGCCCTTCCACGTCTGGGCCCCGGACGTCTACCAGGGGGCCCCGGGAGGGATCACCGGGTTCCTCGCCGCCTCCGCCAAGGTGGCCGGGTTCGCCGCCCTGGCCCGGGTGCTGACCGCCGCCTTGGGGGCCCGGGCCGACGACTGGGTGCCGGCGGTGGCGGTACTCGCCGCCCTGTCGGTGGTGGTGGGGACGCTGCTGGCCATCGCTCAGGACGACGTGAAGCGCCTGCTGGCCTATTCCTCGGTGGCCCACGCCGGGTTCATCCTCACCGCCCTGGTCGCCGGGCGGGGCGGCATCGGCGACATGTGGTTCTACCTGGCCACCTACGCGCTGCAGGTGCTGGGGGCCTTCACCGTGGCGGCGGTGGTGTCGGGCGACGGCGCCGGGCGGTCGCCCCTGGCGCACTGGGCCGGCCTGGGCCGCCGTTCGCCGTGGTTGGCGGCGGCCATGACCTTGATGCTCCTGGCGATGGGAGGGATCCCTCTGACCGCGGGGTTCGCCGGGAAGGTGGCGGTGTTCCGGTCGGCCATCGACGCCGGATACCTGTGGCTGGTGATCGTGGCGGTGCTGGCCACCGTGGCCGGCCTCTTCTTCTACCTCCGGGTGGTCGTGGCGATGTACCTCTCCGATCCCGAGGAGGAGGCGGCCGAGGCGCCCGCCGGCCCGGCGGTCGGCTGGGGGGCTCGCATCGTCCTGGCGGTGGCGGCGGCGGCCACCCTGGTGTTCGGCATCGCCCCCTGGCCGCTCCTCGAGGTGCTGCGCGATGCTCTTCCTCTCTAGGAGACTCGTCGGGATCCTCCTGCTCGCCGGAGGCGTCGCCCTGCCCGCGGCTCCCGTCCTGGGCAGCCTGCGCACCGCCAACCAGGTGATCGTCACCGAGGACGACGTGGTCCGTGAGGACCTCTACGCCGTGGGCGGGCGCACCATCGTCGAAGGGGTGGTGCAGGGCGACCTGATCGTGCTGACCGGCGAGGTGATCGTCACCGGGACGGTGGAGGGCGACATCGTCGGCCTGGTGGGCGGGCCGGTGCGCCTGGGCGGCGAGGTGGGGGAGTCGGTGCTGGTGGCGGCGGTCTCCCTGGAGACGGCGGGCCGCGTGGGGGCCGACGTGAGCGGCTTCGTGGGCGAGGCCCGGGTGGGGGGCGAGGTGGGGCGCGACGTCCTGGTGACCGGCGGCGAAGTGGAGGTCACCGCCCGGGTGGGGCGCGACGTGCGGTCCCAGGCGTGGCGGCTGATCGTCGACGGCGAAGTGGGGCGCGACATCGCCGCCCGGGTGGACGACATGGTGCTGGGCGACGCCGCCCGCATCACCGGCGACGTCACCTTCCGGGCCAGCGACGAAGCCCGGGTCTCCCCGTCGGCCATCGTGGGCGGGGCCCTGGTGCAGGCCCAGGTGCTGGCCCCGGTGTGGGCTCAGGCGCTGACCCGCCTGCTCGGGTGGCTGTCGGTGCTGGGTTTCGTGGTGGCCGGGGTGGCCCTCTTCTGGGTGTTCCGCGGGACCGGGCCGAAGGCGGTGCGGGTGGCCCGGGAACGGCCCTGGCGCTCCGCCCTGGTGGGCCTGGGGGTGCTGGTGGTGCCGCCGATCGTGGCCCTTCCCCTGTTCCTCACCCTGGTGGGCCTGCCGGTGGCCCTGCTCATCCTGCTCTTCTGGGTGCTCGGCCTCTTTCTGGGCCCCATTCCGGCCGTCGCCGCCGCCGGCGAGCGCCTGCTCGGTGGCCGGGGCGGGATCCTGGGCGGGTTCGTGGTGGCGGCCCTGCTTTGGCGAGGCGGGATGTGGCTGCTGTCGCTGGCGGCGGCGGTGCTCTACCTGATA
>JALOLI010000309.1 GCA_025456165.1 Acidimicrobiia bacterium
CTCGAGCGCAACGCATGCCGGCGGGAGGCGCAGATGTACACCCTGGCCAACTGGCTCATGGCCCACCTGGCGGGAGTGGTCACCGCCTGGTGGCTGATCGCCCCCAACACTCCCGCTCTCAACGTGGTGGCGGCCGTGACCCTGGTGCTCACCATCCTGTGGATGCGCTTCGTGTGGGTGAGCCGGGCGCGGCGCCTCGCCTCGGAGTGGGAGGACCTCACCCCCAATCTCATCACCCACGGCCCGGAGTGCCGTTGGGACCGCCGTTCCCGGCGCCAGGACGAGGTGTACGGCGCCGAGACTCGCGGGGGCCATCCGTAACCGCGCCGGCTAGGGGCTCAGCCGGGACCGCTACCTTTGTCCGCCGTGCCCCATCTGGCCGCGCTCGCCGGCGTTATCGCCATCACCTTCAGCCCCATCTTCGTCAGGCTGTCGGGCCTGTCCCCGGCCACGGTGGCCTTCTGGCGCCTGACCTACGCCCTCCCCGCCGTCTTCGCCGCATGGCTCATGGTGCGACGCCGCGACCTCCGGCCGTTGCGGGCCCGCGCCCAGGCTTTCGGTGCCGGCATCTTCCTCGCCCTGGACCTCTTCTCCTGGCATCACTCCATCGCCCTCATCGGCGCCGGGGCGGCCACCCTCGTCGGCGCCACCCAGGTGGCCATCGTGGGCTTCGTGGCCTGGGCCCTGTACCGGGAACGCCCCAGCTACCTCGCCTTCGTGGTGCTCCCGGTGGTGCTGGGCGGGGTGGCGTTGCTCAGCGGCCTCGGGGGTGAGGACGCCTACGGCGAGAACCCGGTGGCCGGGGTGCTGCTCGGATTAACCGCGGCGCTCTGCTACTCGATGTTCCTGCTGCTGCTGCGCCACTCCAACCGGGGTCACCTGGCTCCCGCGCCGGGCCCTCTCCTCGAGGCGACCCTCGGCGCCCTGGCGGGGACGACCGTCACCGCCGCGCTCGACCCGGCGTTCAGCCTCAGCCCTTCCTGGCCGGCCCACGGCTGGCTGCTGGCGCTGGCGCTGCTCTGCCATGCCGCCGGGTGGATCTGGATCACGGGGGCTCTGCCCCGGCTCCCGGCGCTGGAGGTCTCGGCGCTGCTCCTGGTCCAGCCCGCCGGGGCGGTGCTCTGGGCCCAGTTGCTGTTCACCGAGAGGCTCTCTGCCGTGCAGTGGGCCGGCGTAGGGGTAGTGCTCGGCGGGATCCTCGTCCTAGGTCTATGGGGTGCGATGCACCGGCCGGCCCTGCCCGACGCCCTCCCCGAGCCGCTGGCCTGAGCGGCCCGGTCGTGTGCCGCTCTCCTGGGTAGAGTCGCCGCTGAGCGAGCGAACGGGAAGGAAGCCAATGCGACGCCTGATCCCCCTGCTCATGCTGCTGGCTCTCATCGCCACGGCCTGCCGCATCGAGTCGAACCTGATCGCCGACATCAACGCCGACGGCTCCGGAGTGATCGGTGCCGAGATCGGCTACGACGAGGAGGCCGAGGCCTTCATCGAGCAATTCACCCAGGGCGAGGACCCCTTTGCCGACAGCCCCATGGCCGGCATGCCCGGTGCGCAGACCCGCGAAGAGGACCGGGGCGGCATGCACTTCCTCATCTCCACCGCCGAGGTGGAGGACATCGCAGCCGCCATCGAGCAGTCGATCGCCGCCGATCCCAACAGCCTGCTGCAGGAGTTCTCGATCACCGTCAACGCGAACCGCGTCGAGGTCACCGGGCGCGGCAGCCTCACCGGGGCCCTGGAGGGGGCTGAAGGGATGCTCTCCCCCGATCAGCTGGCCGAGTCGGTGGGAGCCAACATCCGCCTGACCCTTCCGGGCGCCGTCCTGGAGAGCAACGCCACCTCCCGGGACGGGAACACGCTGGTCTGGGCCCTGCCCATCACGGGTGGAGACATCGAGATCCGCGCCGCTTCCGACCCGACGCAGAGCCCGGGCGGAGGCTTCCCGCTGTGGGCGATCATCGTCATCGCCGCCGCGGCCGCAGCCGCCGTCGGCGCGGCCGTCCTGATGAGCCGCAAGCGCGGCGGGGTCGCGGCACCGCCGACCCCGCCCACCCCCGCGATGCCCGCGGCATAGGAGACCACGACCGGGCCGGCCCTCCCGCTCGGGAGGGCCGGCCCGCGCCCCGGCCCCCTGCCCCGGGGCCGGCGGTAGAGTCCGGGGCCGCACTTCCGGAGGACCAGTGGGCCACACCCCCGCCATCGCCTCGCCCGGCAAAACGGCCGGCGCCCACCGCGACGGGCGGGCCTGAGATGCACCTGGTCTTCCTCGACCTCGTCCCCCTGTTGCTCTCCTGGGAAGGGCGCGGCCCGGACGAGGCCCCTGAGGTCCCGCCGGGGGCGGCCGAGATGCTGGAAGAGGTCTTCGCCGACTTCCGCATCGCCGGGATCGGCGACGGGACCCACACCGGCCTGGGCTTGCGCCGGGCCCTCGAGGACGCCGAACTCGACCCCTGGTTCGATTTCATCGGGACCTCAGCCGAGTTCGGGCCCGGGGTGTCGCCCCGGGTGGTGCGCCGTCTCACCCGCCTCCTCGGCTTCGACGCCGACCAGGTCGTAGTGGTCACCGCCCGTCCCGATCTCGCCGAGGCCCTGCGCCGCGCCCGCCTGGCCGTGATCCACGTGGAAGGGCCCGAAGGGGTCGCCGTGATCCCCGAAGCGCTCGACGCCATCTACTCCGGCTACTTCA
>JALOLI010000310.1 GCA_025456165.1 Acidimicrobiia bacterium
ACCGCCACCTCGGCGGAGCGCACCTTGGCCCCCGGCATGCTGCCCTCCGAGGCGATGCGCACCGTGTCCGATTCGAAGGCGGCGCCCTCGTAGATGGCCTCGACCTCGGTGACCACCCCGTAGGTGGCCACCTCGCCGGCGCCGGGCACGGCGGTGCGGGTCAGCACCAGGTCATCGAGTTGCAGGTACTGGTCGTCGTCGAGGATGACCCGGAACTCCCGGGTCGAGGTGTGCTTGCTCCCCACCACCCGGCCGACTCCGCTCATGCCGCCTCCTCCTTCATGGCCGCCGCCCGCAGGGCGCGCAGCACCAAGCCGCCGTCGCCCAGCAGCCGGCGGAGGTGCCGCTCCAGGGCTGCCACGGGCACCAGGTTCTGCGGGGCGCGCGGGTCGAGGTGGGGCTCCGACCCCACCAGGGGCAGCACCGCCGCCGTCCGGTCGGCCAGGACCGCCGCCTGCTCCCGCCCCAGCGATGCCGCCGCTTCCCCCCGGGCGATGCCGGTCCAAGAGTGCCCGCCTGGATACTGCGCCAGGCGGAGGTACCAGGAGTAGCGCCGGTAACGGCCCTCTCCAACGGTGAACAGCGGGGTCCGCTCCCCCGGGCTCAAGGCGCCCACGATGGCCGCCCGGTCGTCGGGCAGGTACGACCGGCGATGGCTCTTGACGTAGCCGACCTTGGGGACCGGGGTGTACTCGTAGAGCGGTCCGTCGGCCACCACGAAGCACCCGCCCTCCGCCAGGCGCTCCGCCAGGCGAGCCTCGGCGCGTCGCATGGCGCCGTGGAGAGCACGCACCAGGCCCCCCGGGTCGTCGCCTTCCACGGCCTCGGCCCGGTAGGCCAGGCCCCGGCCCGGGGCGGGCAGCACCGCGGTGCGGCCGTGGAGCAGCAGGGCGAGCCGCTCCACCAGTGGCTCGACCACCTCGGCCCGGCGCTCGGAACGGTGCCAGAGCACCGCCCCCACCCCGAAGGAGGCGCAGATGCCCGGGATGGGGCCGCGCTCAGGGTCGTCGAGGATCAGACGGGCGTCGATGCGGCGCACCCCATCCACGAAGGCGAACACCGGGATGCCGTCGTCACGCCCGGGGATCGGCTCCCAGCGCCGGCCCTCGACGTCGACATCGACCGCCCCCTCGGCCGGGTCCAGGGCGTCGTCGGGCTCCACCGCCGCCCCGTACTCCGGCGCCCAACCCTCCACACACAAGCGAGCCATCGTTCGGCGATGGTAGCCCGGGGGTCCGACACGCCCGGGGAGGGAGGAAGCGCGCTCAGGGCCGCCGGGGCTTCACAGGCGTCTGCCGGAAAGCCCTACGCGCCCGACTCGTCCAGCCACTCCCGCAGCACCGCCAGGAACGGCTCCCGGGCGTGACGCTCCGCCCACGGCTGGTGCCCGCACCGGGGGAAGCCGGTGTACCGCAGTTGCGGGATGAACCGGCGCAAGACCTCGAAGGTGGCCGGGCCGGGGTGGGGGTCCTCGTCGCCGTGGAGCATCAGCACCGGGCACCCGACGGCGGCGAAGGCCGCCGGCTCCACACCCTCGGCCTGCAGCCGGAGGACGTCGGCCCAGGTCTCCTCGTGGCCGCGGGCATCGACCCAGACAGCCTCATCTTCCTCGGGCAGCGGGTCACAGGCCGCGGCGCGGCCCAGCAGCTTGCCGAGGTCGCCCAGCAGGCGTTCGCGCTCCTCGTCGGAAGCCGTCGCGTCCATCTCCCGCCGCAACCCGTCCGCCCGGCGCCGCCCCTCCTCCCCCAGCCGGGAAGCCAGGGCGCGCTCGTAGGCGGCCCGGGTCGCCGAGTCGTAGGTGCCGCAGCCGATGAGGGCCAGCGATCGCACCCGCCCCGGGTGGGCGGCGGCGAAGGACAGGGCCAGCATCGCCCCCCAGGACCAGCCCACGAGGGCGGCCGCGGGCGGCAGCACCGACGCCAGGTCGGCGACGTGGCCCGCCACCGTCAGCGGCGCGCCTCCAGAACGCCGCTGCAACGGCTCCAGCACCCGGAATCCCGGCAGGGCCCGCGCCAGCAGGGCCATGTCCCCAGGCGCCCCCGGACCGCCGTGGAGCAGGGCCACCACCGGGCCCTTCTCCCCGTAGCAGCGCACTGCGATCGGCCCGGCTCCCCCAGCGGGCGGCCTCACCCCAGGGAGAGGATCCGTTCGATCACCTCCATGTTGGCGATCGAGTCGGACATCGGCACCGGCAGGGGCACCCCGTCGAGCACTGCGGCGGCGAAGGCCGCGGCCTGGATGCCGTACATGTCGGCGGGCGGGAAGGGCAGGATCTCAGCCGGCTGGAAGGGCGGCATCCCGGACCCGCGGTACACCAGGACGCGGGTAGGCCGGTCGCCGGGGATGTTGAACGGGATCTCCAGGCTGATCCGCCCCTCGCTGCCGTACACCTCCACCCTCTGGTCCGCCTCGGTCCGGATGGACACCGCGAAGGACGCCAGGCGGTCGCCGAACTCGAGCACCCCCGCCGCCAGGGTGTCCACCCCGGAGGCGGGATCGCGCCGCACCGCCGCCTGGATCCCCGTCGGCTCGCCGCCCATCAGAAAACGCGCCGAGTTCACGCAGTAGCAGCCGATGTCGTACATGGCCCCGCCGCCGGTCTCCACCCGGTTGCGGATGTTGCCGGGATCGGCGGCGTAGAAGGAGAACCAGGACTGGATGCCGCGCAGCTCGCCGAT
>JALOLI010000311.1 GCA_025456165.1 Acidimicrobiia bacterium
GCCGGCGCCGGGTGCGCCATGCACAAGGCGATGCTCGAGGTCGTCGCGGCCTTCGACGAGAGGCGGCTGTGGCAGGCCGATGGGGCCACCTCTGCGGCGGCCTGGCTGGTGGCCCGTCTTGGGGTGTCCTACGGCACCGCCACGGCGTGGTCCGAAACGGCGGCTCGCCTGCGGAACCTGCCCGCGCTGAGCGCCGCCTACGAGGAGGGGCGGCTCTCGTGGGACCAGGTGCGGGCCGCGACCGAAGTCGCCGATGCCGGAACCGAGGAGGCCGTCCTGGCCCAGGCCCTGGGTGCGTCGGCGGCGCAGTTGGAGCGCGCCGCCCGTCGGCAGAGGGAACGCGTCGGCCCCAGCGGTGAGGCGATCCACGCCGTGCGCTGGTGGTACGAGCGGCGCGGGGTGCAGTGGCGGTTGAACGGTCACCTGCCCGCCGAGCAGGGGGCGGTGGTGGCCCGCGCCCTCGAAACGATCGCCGACGAGGCTTCGCGTCGTCCCGAGAACGGGATGTACGACCCGGCCCCGGTCCGTTACGCCGATGCCCTGGTCGAACTGGCCGAGTCCCGCCTGGCGGCCACCGACCCGGCCCCGCCCACTTTGGTGGTCCATGTGGCCGCCGACGCGCTGGCGGCCGGAGTGGGGCCCGGCGAGATCGAGGACGGTCCCGTTCTCGCCGGCCCGGTAGTCCGCCGCCTCGCCTGTGATGCTCGCCTGGAGGCGGTCGTGGAGCGCCCCGACGGGTCCACGGTGGGGATCGGCCGGGCCGGGCGCGGCGTTCCCCCGTGGTTGGCCCGGCGGGTGCGCCACCGCGACCAGGGCTGCCGCTTCCCCGGCTGCGAGCGAACCCGATGGGTGTACCTGCACCATCTGGTCCACTGGGCCGACGGCGGTCCCACCAATCTCGACAATCTGGTGTCGCTCTGCGGCCACCATCACCGCCTGATCCACGAAGGGGGATGGATGCTGGCCGGCCACCCCGACCGGCGCCTCACCTTCCTCCGCCCCGGCGGCACTCCCTTTCGCCCCGGCCCCGACCCGCTCCGGCCCGAGGTGCGGGCCCGGCTGGTGGACCCGGTGCTGCCGGGACCGGGCCCGCCCGCCTGAGGCGGCGGTAGCCTGGGCCCTCGCATGCCGCCGCCTCTCGCCCTGCTCCTGGAACGCTGGCGGCACCACCCGACCATCCCCGGCCGCCTGGTGGTGCCCCCCGGCCTGCGTGCCTGGTTCGCCTCCGCCCTGGCCGCCCGGGGCCCGGTGCTGGCGGTGGTGCCCGGGGAGCGCGACGCCGAGGAACTGGCCGACGACGCCTTGCTGTTCGGGGAGGCCTGGCACCTGCCCGCCTGGGAGACCCTCCCGTTCGAGCACGTCTCGCCCAGCGTCCAGGCTATGGGGGCCCGGGCCATGGCTCGTCACCGCCTGGCGCAGGGTGGTCCGGGCCTGGTGGTGGCCTCGGTACGCGCCGTCACCCAGCGGGTGAGCCCTTCGGCGGTGGCTCCGGTGGTGGTGCGGGCGGGGGAGGGCGCCCACCTCGAACAGGTGACCGCCGCCCTGGTGGCCGCCGGCTATCACCGCACCGACCGCGTCGAGTCCCGCGGCGAGGTGGCGGTGCGCGGCGGATTGGTGGACGTGTACCCGGCGCAGGGGAGGTATCCGGTTCGGGTCGACTTCTGGGGCGACCGGGTCGAAGAGGTCCGGGCCTTCTCGGTGGCCGACCAGCGCAGCACCGACGCCCTCGACGCCCTCGTGGCCTACCCGGCCCGGGAAGTCCGGCCCGATCCCGGAGTGCGGGCCGAGGCCGTCCGCCTCGCCCGCGAGGAACCGTGGGCCGCCGCCACCTGGGACCGCCTGGCCGACGGCATCTCCTTCCCGGGCCTGGAATCGTGGCTGCCCTGGCTGGCGCCGGAGCGGACCGCGGCCCAGGAGGCGGCGCCGGGGACCACCGTGGTGCTCTTCGACCCGGCCCGCGCCGCCGACCGGTCGCTGGAGTTGCGCCACGAGGAGGCCGAACTGGCGGCGGCCCTGGCCTCCACCTGGGGTCCCGGCGCCCCCGAGGCGGGGGAGCACCCCTCGTTGTACCTGCCGCTCGACCTCGCCGGCCTGCCTCTGGTCGAAGCCCCCCCGATGGCCGCCGGGCCGGGCGAGGAAGCCCTGTCGCTCTCCGGCCTCGATGCCGTCCCCGGAGACGCCGCCTCGGTGGCCGCGGCCATCGGCCGCCTCATCGGCCGCGGCACCCAGGTGATCGTCGCCATGGACGGGGACGCGGCCGCCGACCGGGTGGCCCGGGTCCTGGCCGAGAACGGGGTCGGCCTGCCCCGCCGCGAGGCGCCCACCGACCGGGAGTCCATCGTGCTGGCCACCGGGGTGCACCACGGCTTCGTGACCCCCGAGGTCGCCCTGCTCGGCGAGCAGGAGATCGCCGGGCGGCGCCGGGCCCACCGCCGGCCGGGGCGGGGGCCGCGCGGCGGCACGGCGGCCGGCTATGCCGACCTGAGCCCGGGCGACTACGTCGTGCACCATCACCACGGCATCGGCCGCTTCGAGGGCCTGGTGACCCAGACGGTGGCCGGGGTGGAGCGCGATTACCTGCTGGTGGCCTATGCCGGCCAGGACCGGCTCTACGTGCCCACCGATCAGCTGGCTGCAGTCCGTGCCTACACCGGGGGCGAGGCCCCGCGCCTCTCCC
>JALOLI010000039.1 GCA_025456165.1 Acidimicrobiia bacterium
TGGATGGTGCCCTCGCTGATCTCCTCCAGGCCGGCGATCATGCGCAGCACTGTCGACTTGCCACACCCCGACGGGCCCACCAGGACCAGGAACTCGCCGTCGAAGATGGTCAGGTTCACATCCCCCACCGCCCGGGTCCCATCCGGATAGATCTTCCCCAGGCTCTCCAAGACGATCTCGGCCACGGCGCCTCCCATGCCCACTGGTGACACTGCAGCCTACCAAAACCGGCACACCCGCCGTAGGGCGCTTCCCACGCGATGGAACCCGGGCGCCGTGCCCGGGTTCCCGCAGCCCCGACCGGATTCGAACCGGCGTTACCGGCTTGAGAGGCCGGCGTCCTAGGCCACTAGACGACAGGGCCAAACCCGCCCACGGGGGCGGGGGCTCGGGGGAGAGGACTCGAACCCCTAATAACGGGGCCAGAACCCGTCGTGTTGCCTATTACACCACCCCCGAAGAAGCGCCCGGCAGGATACGGGCGGCATCGAATCACTGCAACCCTGAACCCCCCGCCAGCCTTCCCGCCGCCGCTCGCAGGCGGGCCAGGGAGCGCTCCTTGCCCAGGGCGACCAGGGACTCGAACAGGGGCGGGCTCACCGTGGAGCCGGTGACCGCCACCCGGATGGGCTGCAGGCCCTTGCGCGCGGTCAGGCCCCGCGCCTCGAGCACCGCCCGCAGCGCTCCTTCGATGGCCTCCTTGTCCCACGCTTCCAGCGCCTCCAGGGCAGCCGCCGCCGCTGCCAGGGCCGGGCCCACTGCTGGAGCGGCCATCACCGAGTCCCAGGCCACCGGGTCCATCTCGGCCTCGGCGAACAGGAAGCGCACCTGGGCCCCCACCTCGGTGAGACGCCGCGCCCGCTCTTGCACCAGGGGGGCGATGGCGGCGAACGCGCTCTGCTCGGCGGCCTCCAGGGGCCGGCCCAGGGCCTGCTCCACGAACGGCAGGGCGCGCCCGGCAAACTCCGCGGGGCCCAGGGCCCGGATGTAGACCCCGTTCATCCATTCCAGCTTGGTGACGTCGAACACCGCCGGGTTCTTCGACACGGCCCCCAGGTCGAAGCGGGTCACCATCGTCTCCAACGAGACGACCTCCTCGTCGGTGCCGGGCGACCAACCCAGGATCGCCAGGTAGTTGCGCATCGCCTCGGCCAGGATGCCCTCGTCGCGGTAGGCCCGCAGCGAGGTGGCCCCGTGGCGCTTGCTCAGCTTGGCCCCGTCGGGTCCGGTGAGCAGGGAGAGGTGGGCGTAGACGGGCGCTGGGGCGCCCATCGCCCTGGAAATCAGGATGTGCTTGGGAGTGGAGGGGAGCAGGTCCTCGCCGCGGATGATGTGGGTGATGGCGTGGTCCACGTCGTCCACCGAAGACGCCAGGTGGTAGGTGGGCGTGCCGTCGGAGCGCAGCAGGACGAAGTCATCCACGTTGGCGTGGTCGAAGCGCAGCTCGCCCCGAATGGCATCGGCGAACCCCGTCTCCCCCGGCCGGGGCACCGCGAAGCGGATCGGCGCCCGCTCCCCCGCCGCCACCCGCGCCCGCGCCTCGTCGTCCGGCAGCCGGAAGCGGCCGTCGTACCCGGGCGATTGCCCCGCGGCCGCCGCCTCGGCACGCAGGGCCTCGAGTTGCTCCGGCGTGGCGAAGTCGTAGTAGGCCCAGCCGGACGCCACCAGCTGTTGCGCCACTTCCTGGTAGCGGGCGAGTCGGCGGCTCTGGCGGTACTCGCCGACGGGACCGCCCACCACGATGCCCTCGTCCCAGTCGAGGCCCAGCCAGCGCAGCCCTTCGATGATGTCCTCGAGGAACTCCTCGGTGCTGCGCTCCGCATCGGTGTCGTCCACCCGGAAGACCATCTTCCCGCCGTGATGACGGGCGAACAGCCAGTTGTAGAGCACGGTGCGCCCGGTGCCGACGTGCAAAGTGCCGGTGGGCGACGGCGGGAAGCGGACTCGCACGGTCATCGCCCGGCCACCACCGGATTGCGCAGCGCCCCGATGCGCTCGATCTGGACCTCCATGTGGTCCCCGGGCCGCACGGCGGTGGTCCCCGCCGGAGTCCCCGTCAGGATCACATCCCCGGGGAGCAGGGTCATCACCCGGCTGATGAAGGCGAACAACTCGGCCACGCCGAACACCATATCTGCCGTGTTGGCCTCCTGGCGAATCTCCCCGTTCACCGTGCAGGAGATCGACAGGCCGGTGGGGTCCAGTTCGGTCTCGATGGCCGGCCCCAGAGGGCAGAACGTATCGAAACCCTTGGCCCGGGCCCACTGCCCGTCTTGCTTCTGCAGGTCCCGGGCCGAAACGTCGTTGGCGGCCGTGTAGCCCAGGATGAAGCCTCCGGCATCTTCTGCCGCGACCCGGTGCGCCACCCGGCCCACGACCACCGCCAGTTCGGCCTCGTGGTGCACTTCCTTCGCCTCCAGGGGCAGCACCACCGAAGCCCCCGGGCCGATCACGGCGGTAGCCGGCTTCAGGAAGATCACCGGCTCGGCCGGGACCTCGACCCCCCGCTCGGCGGCATGGCCGGCGTAGTTGCGCCCCACCCCGACCACCTTGGTGGGGAAGACCGGGGCGAGCAGGTGGGCCTGGTCGAAGGGAACCAGCGTCTCCGTGGGCTCCCAGGCGACGAAGGGCGTGCCCCGATGCACCCGGATGCCCTCCGGTTCGACCGCCCCGTAGGCGATCTCGCCGCCGAGCAGTCGGACTCGAACGATCTTCATGACGGCCCTCTCACGGGTAGAACTCGTCGGACAGGAACCGGCCGAGGCGCTCGATCTGCTCGGGGGGCATCCCGGCCACAGCCTCGGTGAAGTGCTCGAAGCCCACCGCCAGGTAGAGGGCCCGGGCCTCGACGTACACCTCGCCGGCGGCGTCCTGGCCCACTCCCTCGGCGAACATCTTGCGGCCCTCCCGCCGGGTGAGCCACGCCTCGGCCCGGATGGGAGCCCCGAGGAACACGGGCCGGACGAAGTCGATCTCGAAGCGGGCGGTGACCGCCGGGGCCAGGTGGGCCACCGGCACGAAACCCATCAGGTCGTCGAAGAAGGCGGCCACCGCTCCCCCGTGGGCCACCCCGGGCCCGCCGGCAAACCAGGGAGCGAGGCGGAGGTCGGCCACCACCTTGTCGCCTTCGAGGCGGGCCTGCAGGCGCAGGCCGTGCTCGTTCTCCGGGCCGCAGCCGAAGCACCAGGGCACGTGGTAGGGCGCGATCACCGCCTCCGCGGGAACGGGCACCACCTGCCGGGTGAGGAGCGACTGCCGCGGCATCGTCGGCTCAGGTGCCCGGCGCGGGGCGGCGCCGGCGCAACTCGTCGAGCGGCAGGGAGAGGAGGCTCGGGTCGAGCGACTCGAGCAGGCGGCGCCGCCCTTCGGCCCCGTGGCCGGATGGAGCCCCCGCCGGGACCAGGGCCAGGACCGCCTCGGCCGCAGCGACGTCGGCCGGCACCGGAGCCCGGCCCAATCGCGAAGCCCGGGCGGCCACGATCGCCGCCAGGGCCCTCGTCTCCCCGGGCTCGCCCGCCCGCCCGGCCAGGAGGCGCAGGGCGTAACCGGTGTCCGGGCCGGGAGTGCCGAAGGCCCCGCCCCAGGGCACGTCGGCCGGAGAAGACGGGTCCCCGGGCCGCCCGGCCCGCCAGCCTCGCGAGGGGCCGGGATGCGGCTCGGGACGCGGCAGATCCTCCATGGTCAGGGGCATGTTCGGCTGCTGGCCCACGGGAACCTCCGGCCCCTATGTTGTCACATCGGCCGCGGCCAGATGCCGGGCGTGCCAGTCCAGGATGGCCTCGAACCGCTCCCGCCGCCAGCGAGGCTTGCCCGAGCGCGACAACTCGTGGCTGGCGCCGGGGAACCGCAGCATCTCGGCCTCCACCCCGTGGGCGATGAGGCCGGCGAACCACTGCTCCCCTTGCTCGACGGGGCAGCGGGCGTCGCCTTCGGAGTGGACGATGAGGCACGGGGTGGCCACCCGCCCCACCCGGGCCAGCGGGCTGGCCGCCCAGAGGCGGTCCCACTCCCCGTAGTCGCGGTCCCCCAGGTACATCCGGGGAAAGCGCAGACCGATGTCCGAGGTGCCGGCGAACGAGGTGTAGGAGTACAGGCCCCGCTCCGGCACCGCCGAGCGGAAGCGCTCGTCCACCGTGAGGATGCAGGCGGTCATGTAGCCCCCGTAGGAGCCACCCATGATCCCCTGGCGCCCCGGGTCGAGCCGGGGGAAGCGGGCCAACGCGGCGTCGGCCACCGCCAGGATGTCCTCCAGATCGGGCGGGCGCTCCTCGACCCAGCGTCCCACCGGCACCCGCACGAAGTCGCGGCCCCGGCCGCTCGATCCCCGCGGGTTGCAGGCCACCACCCCGTACCCGGCGCTCGCGTACATCTGGAACTCGTCGAAGAAGCCCCATCCGTACTGCGTGGCCGGTCCGCCGTGGATGTTGAGCAGCAGCGGCACCTTCCCGTCGCCGGGCGGGAGGTAGGCCCAGGCGTCGATGTCCACTCCGTCGCTCATGACGGCGAAAGCCTCCGGGGCCACCAGGCCGGCGGCGGCCCGGAAGTCGGCATTCAGAGACGTCAGGCAGCGTTCCTCGCCTCCTTCCCACCACCAGAGCTCACCCGGGTCGGTGGGGGTGGTGGCGGTGAAGGTGAAGGCCGAGCCGTCGGGTCGCGCGGTGAGGCCGGTGACGGCCCGGTCGCCGCCGAGCAGGTCGGTCACCGTCCCATCGGAGGCCACCCGGACAACTCGATTGCGGCCCCGATCCTCGATGACGCAGAGGCAGGACCCGTCGGCCGCCCATTGCGGGCCACCGGGCAGCACCCCCGGCGAGGGCGGGTCGAAGGAGCGGTCGAGCTCGGCGGCCACGGGAACCGGGCCCGCTTCGTCGAGGCGCCAGAGGCCGGCGACCGCCGGCCAGTCCCAGGAGTCGGGGATGCCGACGAGGAAGACCCTCCCGTCGGGCCGGTAGCGCAGGGCGTGCCAGCTCCCCGGGGCCACCAGGGGGCGCATCTCGCCGCCTGCCACCGATGCCTCCCAGGCCTGGGTGGCGCCGTCGATGCCCCGCTGCTCGTGGCGGGCGCTGAGGAACCCGACGGCCCCGCCATCGGGGCGCCAGGCCAACCCCGAGTCGTGGAAGTCGCCGTCCGACAGGGCCAGCGGCGCGCCCCCGGCCGGGTCGATCAAGTAGGCGTTGGAGCGCCGGTCGTGCCGCCAGCCCAGGTCGTCGAAGCGGTAACCGGCCCGGGTGATGCGGCGCGGGTGCCGCTTGCGCTCGTCGTCGTCGAGGCCGGCCCACTCCCCGGCCCACTCCACCCCGATCACCGCCAGGCGCGATCCGTCGGGCGACCATTCCACCTCGGTGGCGCCCAGGGCGAAGGAGGTGATGACCGCGGCCTCCCCGCCCTCCACCGGCATCACCGCCACCTGAGCCGGCTTGCCCTCCTCCCCCGAAGCCCGCAGGAAGCCGAGGCGGGTGCCGTCGGAAGACCAGCGCGGCCGGGAGTCGGCCGGCCCGTGGGTGAAGGCCCGGGCCTCGGTCCCGTCCCAGAGCCAGATCTGCTTCTGGTAGCGATCCTTCTCCAGGTCCATCCGGGAGACGACGAAGGCCACCCGCACCCCATCCGGGTGCAGTTGCGGGTCGGAGACGGTCGCGTAGCGGGAGAGGTCGTCGGGGCGCATGGTCGCGGAGGGTAATCCGCTTGCGGGCGAGACGAGTCGACCGCCCGCGGCCCCACTACCCTCGGCCCGTGCGCCGCCTCGTAGCCTCGTCCTTCGGGCTGGGCCTGATCCCCCGCCGGCTCTGGAAGAGCGACTCGGGCGCGGGCACCTTCGGGGCCGGCCTGGCCTGGGTCATCGGCGGCCTCTTGTGGGCCCTCGATGCCCCCTGGTGGATCACCCTGCTGCTGGCGGCGGCGGCCACGGCTGCCTCGCTGTGGTCGGCCATTCCGTTTGCCGCCGGTCATGCCGACCCGGGGTGGGTCTGCATGGACGAGACGGCCGGCACCCTGCTCGCCCTCATCGGGCTGCAGGGCTGGCCCTGGGTGGTGGCGCTGGTGGTGGCGCGCCTCGCCGACATCTTCAAGGTGCTGCCCGGGGTGCACCGCGCCGAGGCCCTGCCCGGGGCACTGGGGGTCACTGCCGACGACCTGGTGGCCGGCCTCTACGGCCTGGCTGCCGGGTGGCTGCTGGCGATCGTGCTGTAGGGGGTGCGGCCCGCGAGCCCCGCGCTCAGCGGGCCCGGCTCGACGACATCCGCCGGCTGCCCGAGCGGCGCCGCGCCCCGAACCGGCGGGCATCCTGCGGGGTGATCAGCACGCTCTGGTGGGCCACACCGCCGGGGGCGCGGGTCGGGTCGATGCGCTCCCCGCCCTCCTCCAGGCTGCTCAGGTCGACGGAGTACACCGCGCCGCTGAGGCCCAGCCGGCCCTGCATGCGGCGCGAGTCGGGCACCTGATCGGGGGAGACCAGGGAGACCACCACGCCGGAGGCGCCCACCCGGGCGGTGCGGCCGGAGCGGTGCATGTAGTCCTTGGCATCGGTCGGCGGGTCGAAGTGCACCACGCAGGCCACCCCGTCCACGTGGATGCCGCGGGCCGCCACATCGGTGGCGACCAGAGCCTGCACCTGGCCCCGCATGAATCCTCCCAGCGCCCGGTCGCGCTGCACCTGAGAGCGCCCGCCGTGGATGGGGGCCACAGACATGCCCCGATGCTCCAGGTGCCGGGCCAGCCGGTCCACCCCGTGGCGGGTCTTGCAGAAGATGATCGTGGGGCTGGCCGCAGCCACGATGCCGGCGGCGTGCTCGGGGCGCTCGTGGGCGTCCACCTTCCAGAAGAAGTGGCGGGCGTCGATGGCGTCGGCGCCGGTCCCCTCCACCTCGTGGCGCACCGGATCGCGCTGGTAGCGACGGATGAGGGCGGCCACGTCGCCGTCGAGCGTCGCCGAGAACAGCATCGTCTGCCGCTCCGCCGAGGTTCGGTCGAGAATGCGGCGGACCTCGGGGAGGAATCCCATGTCGGCCATGCGGTCGGCCTCGTCGACGACCACGCGGTCGACGTCGTCGAGCCGCACCGAGCCCTGCTGCATCAGGTCGGCCAGGCGGCCGGGGCAAGCCACGAGGATGTCCACCCCGCGGCGCAGGGCGCGGCGCTGAGCGTCGTAGCCCACCCCGCCGTACACGGCGAGGGTGTGCAAGCGCCGGGCCGGGGCAATGGTGTCCAGCTCGGTGCGGATCTGCTCGGCGAGCTCGCGAGTGGGGGCGAGTACCAGCGCCCGGGGGCGCCCCGGCGTCCCCCGCTCCACCGTAGCAACGAGGGGGATCCCGAAGGCGAGGGTCTTGCCCGAGCCGGTGGGAGCGCTGCCGCAGATGTCGCGGCCGGCGAGGGCGTCGGGGATGGTGGCGGACTGGATGGGAAGGGGCTCGGTCACGCCGCCGGCCGCCAGAGCGGCGACGATCTCTGCGGGCGCGCCGAGCTCGGCGAAGGTGATGGGCATGGTTCGGTTTCTCCTGGCTCCCCGGTGCGGGGATTAGTGGGTGGGGCGCTCTCGCTCGCGCACTGCCACACCACTTGCAGCGAAGGACCGAGATGCGGGGCCGCTATTGCGGCCGGGCTGCCGGCGGGGCCCATTCGGGCGCCGCCCTCCCGAGACATCGGGACTGCAGCCCTCAGGACGGTAGCAGCGCGATGCCGCCAACCCAGCATCGGCGCCCCCGGGCCCGGGCTTGACCCGTCCATGTGGAGCCGGCGGTCAGCGGATGTTGAAGTACCAGATCCAGGCGGCCACGCACAGCACGGCGCCCAGGAAGGCGGCCTTGAAGGCGTGCTTGACGATCCCCAGGACGAACACGAGGGCGGTGAAGATCCCGACACCGATGAGGACCTTCAAGAGCGTCGGGTTCGCCTTGACCTGTTCGACGATCTCGTCGGCCCGGTCCTGGATGTCCTGCGGGATGGTCTGGGCGATCTGGAAGAGCAGGTAACGCATCGGGGCCAGGTTACCCCGGCAACACCCCTGAGGCCCATATCCCCCGCCGACCTATGCTGGTTGCGTGACCGAGGGCCACCGTCCGGGCGCTCTGCGCGGGATGGGCCGCCCGCTGCTGGCGGCGCTGCTGTCGGCGCTCCTCCCCGGGGCCGGGCAGTGGTACGCCGGCCGCCGGCGCCGGGGC
>JALOLI010000040.1 GCA_025456165.1 Acidimicrobiia bacterium
CTGCTGCGGCGCAAGTCGAAGGTGCTCGTTGCCTTCGGCTCCTGCGCCCACCTGGGCGGCATCCCCGCCCTGGCCAACCTCTGGGACCGGGACGCCATCTTCGACACGGCTTACCGGACCACGGCGTCCACCGTCAACCCCGACGGGGTCATGCCGCAGGTGAGCACGCCCTACGACGGCACCACGGTCACTCTGCCCGGCTTCTACGACACGGTGCGGGCCCTGGACCAGGTCACCAGTGTGGATTACTACGTCCCCGGGTGTGCCCCCACGCCCAACATCATCGCCGGGGCGGTCCAGGCCCTGCTGAGCGGCGACCTGCCGCCGGTCGGGACGGTCCTGGCTCCCGATATCGCCCTGTGCGACGAGTGCCCCCGACTCGACACCAAGCCACAGGACTTGAGCCTGGAACGGTTCCGCCGGCCGCACGAGATCCTCGCCGACGAGGGGACCTGCCTGCTGGCCCAGGGCCTGCTCTGCATGGGGCCCGCCACCCGATCCGGCTGCGGCCAGCTGTGCATCAACGGCAACATGCCCTGCACCGGTTGCTTCGGTCCCACCTCAAAGGTGCGCGACCAGGGCGGAAAGTACCTGTCGGCCCTGGCCTCGATGCTGGAGGCCCTCGACGACGACGCCATCGAGAAGGCCCTCGACAGTATCCCCGACCCCATCGGCACTTTCTACCGTTACGGCCTGGCCGGCTCGCTGCTGCGCCGGCGCAAGATGACTCCGGTCGACGCCTGAGGAGCCCACAACACATGTCCCAAGAGATGACCACCCAGGAGGCGTGGCGCAAGGGCTCGCAGGGAGCCCAGGCCGCCTACGCCCGCCGCCGCATCACCGTCGATCCCATCACCCGCCTCGAGGGGCACGGCAAGATCGACATCTTCCTCGACGAGGGCGGCGAAGTGGAGCGCGCCTACTTCCAGGTCCCGGAGTTGCGCGGTTTCGAGAAGTTCGCCGAAGGCCGTCCTGCCGAGGACATGCCGCAGATCACCTCGCGCATCTGCGGGGTGTGCCCCACGGCGCACCACATGGCGGCGACCAAGGCCCTCGACGCTCTCTACCAGGTCGATCCCCCGCCGGCAGCAAAGAAGATCCGCGAACTGGTCTACTCGGCATTCATGGCCGAGGACCACGCCCTGCACTTCTACTTCCTCGGCGGGCCCGACTTCGTGGTGGGCCCCGAGGCCCCGGCGGCGCAGCGCAACATCCTCGGCGTCATCGGCGTGGTCGGCGAGGAAGTAGGCAAGCGGGTGATCACCATGCGCCGCCGCATTCGGGAGATCATCACCACGGTGGGCGGCAAGGTCATCCACCCGGTGCTGGGCCTCCCCGGCGGCGTGGCCAAGCGCGTGACCGCCGAGCAGCAAGCCGTGATCAAGGAGACGGCGGCCGACGCCGTCGACTTCGCCCGGTTCACCCTCGACACCTTCCGGAACGTGGTGCTGGCCAACAAGGCCTATGTGGACCTCATCGTCTCCGACGCCTTCACTCACCGCACCTACTACATGGGTCTCGTGGATGAGAAGAACCGGCCCAACTTCTACGACGGCAAGATCCGCGTGGTCACCCCGGAGGGCGGGGAGTGGGCCAAGTTCGCCGCCGCTGACTACCTGGAGCATGTGGCCGAGCACGTCGAGCCCTGGTCGTACGTGAAGTTCTGCTACTTGAAGAAGGTGGGCTGGAACGGCTTCACCGACGGCGCCGAGAGCGGCATCTACTCGGTGGCCCCGCTGGCCCGGCTCAACGCCGCCGACGGCATGTCGACCCCGCTGGCCCAGGAGGCCTACGAGGAGATGTACGCCACCCTCGGGGGCAAGCCGGTGCACCACACGCTGGCCAACCACTGGGCCCGGGTGGTCGAGCTGCTCAACGCGACGGAGCGCCTGAAGGAACTGGCCGACGATCCGGAACTGATCGACCCCAACGTGCGCACCCTGCCCACGGCGACGCCGCGGGAAGGCGTAGGAGTGGTCGAGGCGCCGCGGGGCACGCTCTTCCACCACTACGTCACCGACTCGCGCGGGGTCATCGAAAAGGCCAATCTGATCGTGGCGACGCAGAACAACTCGGCGCGCATGGCGATGAGCGTGGAGAAGGCGGCCAAGGGCCTCATCTCCAAGGGCGTCGTCTCCGACGGCATCCTCAACAAGGTGGAGATGGCCTTCCGGGCCTACGACCCCTGCCACGCCTGCGCCACGCACTCCCTGCCGGGGAGCATGCCGCTGGTCGTGGAGGTTCGCGGGAGCGCCGGCGAGACCCTGTCGCGTCTCCGCCGCGACTCCGATGGCAGCCTCCACCGCGAGTAGCGCGGCAGGCGGCCAGGCTGCCGGGGCAGACCGGCCCGTTCGGGTCCTCTGCCTGGGCAACGACCTGATCGCCGACGATGCCCTGGGCATCGTCGCGGCGCGTTCCCTGTGCCGGCGGCTGGCCGCCGCCGGCGGGCCGCGTCCCGCCGGCCCGGCCTTCGACCCGGCGGCCACGATGAGCGCCTTCGACCACCCCCGGGCGGGGGTGGTCGAAGTGGTGGAGACCGCCCTGACCGGCATGTACCTGGTCGAGGCGGTGGTGGGGGCTTCGCGACTGATCGTGGTGGACAGCGTGGTCACCGGGTCGGCGGAGCCCGGCACCGTCGAGGTGCTGGGGGAGGAGGACTTCGCCGGCGCCCCGGCGGGCGGGTCGCCCCACTACATCGGGCTGTTCGAGGCGCTCGACCTGGCCCGGGGCCTGGGCCTGGATGTGCCGGATGAAGTGGTCATCGTGGCCGTAGAGGCGGGTGACTACTTCACGGTGGGGGGTGCGATGACCGCCGCCGTCGGGGCGGCGGTGCCCGTCGTGGTCGACCGGGTGCTGGCTCTGCTGGAGGGTGTGGCCGCCGGGAGGTGAGGCCCGGCGCCGCCGCCGGGGAGCGGCCGGCCGGGGTCTCGCGTTATCCGTTGGGATTGCCGCCGCGCCAGAGACGGCCCGTCTACAATCACATCAGTGTGATTCCCCTGGGAGGCGGGGGTATGTCGTTGGTATCGGAGCCCAGGTCCCGTCGAGCGTGGCGCCGCGAGGTCGCGGCCCATCTGGTGAATCGGGTAGATTCCGCCGGGCACGCCCGTTTCGTGGCCCACTCTCTGGAAGCGCGCCGCGAGATGCTGAAGGTGGCTCGCCTGCTGCCTCCCGATGTCATCGCCGAGATCTACGCCGACCCGCGGCACCCCACCCGGACCTACATGGAGGTCTTCCTGACCCCCGCTCCGGCCGAGTTCGAACCGGGGTTCCGGGTCGTCTACCCCGACCGCGCCACCGGCTGAGCCCCCGGGTTCCCGGGCGGCGCGGTATCGTCTGGCCACCAGCTTTGGAGGAGGTGGCTTGGCCGACGCCGGCGTCCCTACCGCCGCGGGGCCATCGCGTGCCGAGCGCTGGGAGGCGCGTCGGCGGGCCCTCATCCCGGCGCTGATCGCCCTGACGTCGGTGCTCGGCGCGGTCGGCGCCTGGCGCGCCGCGGTGGCCTCGGGGGCCGCCGGCGGGGCGGAGCGGCAGGCCTTCGCCGACACGGTGGCCGCCGAACTGCAGGGGGCCGTCCTCGAAACCCAACTGGCGTCGGTGGAGTTCACCTACGCCCGCGTGGCCGCCCTCGAAGCCCGGGCGGAGCCTCTGGAGGAGGCCGCGGCGGCAGCAGAGGGGGACGAGGCGGCGCGCTTGGAGGCGCTCGCCGGCGCCTACCGGTCGACGGCCGACGGCCTGCGGCCCTTCATCGATGCCGATGCTCTCGCCGCCGATGGCAGCCTGGGCTTGGAGGGAGCGCGCCGCACGCGGCTCGACCTGGCCGGGGATTTCCAGGATCTGGACCCAGGGCCTGAGGAAGCGGCGATTGCCGACTACCGGGCGAAGGCCGGGCGCCTCGTCGGCCTGACGGCGCTGCTGGTGTCCGCCGCCCTCTTCTTCACTCTGGCGGAGGTGAGCCGCCACCGCCGGACGGGCGTCCTCTTCTGGCACGGCGGGGCGGCCGTGCTGCTGGTCGCGGTGGCCCTGCTGATCGTGGTGGAGGCGCTGTGATCCCCGGCGAGTCGGCCCCTTCCGGATTCCCCCCGGTGGAAGCGCCGGCGGCGGCGGACCGCCGGCGCCGACGGTGGGACGGGGTGGACATCCCCCGGCGGGTGGCAGTGCTGATCATGGTGGTCACGCTGCTGGGAGCGGTGTTCTCCTTCTTACAGACGGCCGCCTCCAACCGAGCCGCCGACGCCGCCCGTCGCGGCGACGGTGCCGCCGTGCGGGCCCAGGGCGAGGCGGCGCAGGCCGCGGCGATGATCTCGGCGCAGTGGCGCATTTGGGTGCTGGCCGCCGAGGACGGCCAGATTGCCCTGTCCCTGGAAGGGGCGGCTGATCCGAACATCGCGGCGCTCGCCCAGGCCGCCGGGGCCGGTTTTCTCGCCCTGGCGCCGTTCGTCGACTTCGACCTCTTCGGGGAAGCGGGCAGCGAGTGGCAGGGCCTCTACGCTCGGGCGTGGTCGGCGCCCTATCGCGAGGTCGAACTGCAGAAGGCCTACGCGGCCGAGCGCGACGGCTGGGGCGGCAAGGGCAAGGACTACGTCGCCGTGGTCACCGTCCTGGCGGTGTCCCTCTTCCTCATCGGCCTGAGCCGCACTCCCGTGGCCGCCTCTTCAGGCCCGCTCCTGGTGGGGGCCGGGGCGGGCCTGGCCGCTCTGACCGCCCTGCTCGGCCTGCTGGTCTTCCTGCGCCCCGTCGCCGCCCCTTCTCCGGAGGCGATCGACGCCTTCGTGGAGGGCCAGGTGCTGTTCGAGTCGGCGTCCGGCGCCGACGGCCTGCGCCGTGCCGAAGAGGCCTTCACCACAGCGATCACCGTTCGTGCCGACTACTCCGCCGCTCTCTTCTGGCGGGGTCTGACCCGCAGCGCCCTCGACCTCTCCCGCCCGGAGGGCCCGGCCGGATCGGAGGGGGCCCGCGACGACTTCGCCCGCGTGGCCTCTCTGGACCCGCTGAACGCGGTGGCCTGGAACAACCTGGCCGCGGCTCGGTTCTGGCTGGGTGACCTGGACGGCGCCCTCGGTGCCATCGGGACCTCGTTGGAACTCGACCCCGGCGACCTGCTGGCTAACCTGAACCGGGCTTTCTTCCTCGCCGTCGCGGGGGATGCCGCGGCTTACGAGGCGCAGATGGGCCGGGTGCGGGGCGTCCTGGAGGGCGGCGAGGTCTCGGCGGTCACGGCCGACCTGCTCCTGTCCCAGGCCCTGTACCTGCTCGACGTGGCCGAGCGCCATCGGCCGCAGTACTCCGCCGCCATCGAGCAGACCCGGGCGGATCTGCAGGCGCTGCGCGCCTCCGTCCCCTAGCCCAGGTTGGGGCGGGCCAGGAAGCGCTCCAGGACCCCGGGATCGCCGAAGGCCTCGGCGGCTTTGGTGCCGAGGCGCCGGTACAGGATGAGCAGCAGGTCCGAGGCCCGGCCCCGCAGTGCGGCATCCCCCTTGGAGTGGCTCCTCTGGACTACCAGGGCCCCGGCCCGGTCTTCGGCGACCGTCCACTCCCCGGCGGCGTCGGTGGCGTGGAGGTGGACCGTGCCCCCGACGGGCAGAGCGCCCTCGGTCCGCCAGGTGGCGGTGTGCTCCAGGAACTCGTCGATGGAGTCGGCGGCCAGGTCCGGCTCGATGGAGAACGCCCGGCCGGCGGCGTGCTCGGCATCCCAGCGGTGCACGGCAGCCTCCTGCGCCTGGTGGCGGATGACGAAGCCGGCGTCTTTCTGACGCGCCCAGGTCCACACCGGTGTCGCCGGGTCGGCGACGGCCAGGGTTGAGGCCAGATGCTCCACCCCGGAGCGGCAGCGGGCGAGGAGAGCCGGGAAGCCCTCCGGCCGCTCCAGCCGGGCCACGGCCTCCGGGTCCTGGAGCTGGCGGGCGACGATCTCGGCCCAGAAGTACTGGACTTCGGTGAGGTGCCAGACCAGCTCGGCCACGTCCCAGCCGGGGCAGCTGGGAACCTGCGCTGCCGGTCCGGCGGCCTCGGCCGCGGCGGCGAGGCCGAGGCCGTCGCGGCGGACGGCGGCGGGATAGTCCAGGTGGTGGGGCATGGGGTCTCCGTTGGGCTCAGCCGAGGCCGTGTCGCGCCAGGAACTCACCGAGGAGCCCGGCCAGGTTGGGGGTGCCGATCTCCTCGAGGTCGTAGAAGACCCGGGCGCGAGGGCGATCGATGCGGATCACCCGGGCCAGATCGATGGGAGTGCCGATGACCACCGCGTCGGCCGGGGTGGCGGCGATGGTGGCCTCCAGGTCGGCCAGTTGCTCGGGGCCGTACCCCATCGCCGGCAGCAGGGTGCCGATCTCCGGGTAGGTCGTGAAGGTCTCCCGCAGCCTGCCCACCAGGTAGGGGCGGGGGTCGACCAGGGCGGCGGCGCCGAAGCGCTCGGCGGCCACGGTGCCGGCCCCGATCTTCATGCCGCCGTGGGTCAGGGTGGGCCCGTCCTCCACCACCAGCACCCGCTTGCCGGCGACGACTGAGGGGTCGTCGAGGCGGAGCGCCGAGTTGGCCCCGATTACCGTCGCGCCCGGGTTCACCGCGGCGATGTTGGCCCGGACCGAAGCCACTCCGGCCGCCGGGGCGCTGTCCATCTTGTTGATCACCACTACGTCGGCAGTACGCAGGTTGACCTCGCCGGGGTAGTAGCCGATCTCGTGGCCCGGCCGATGCGGGTCCACGACCGTGATGGCCAGGTCGGGCCGGAAGAAGGGGAAGTCGTTGTTGCCCCCGTCCCAGACGATCACGTCGCAGCCGCCCGGGTCGGCCTCGGCGGCCCGCAGGATGGCCTCGTAGTCCACTCCGGCGTAGATCACATTGCCCCGCACGACGTGCGGCTCGTATTCCTCCATCTCCTCGATCGTGCAGTGATGCTCCTCCAGGTCCTCCAGGGTGGCGAAGCGCTGCACTTTCTGCGCCGCCAGGTCGCCGTAGGGCATGGGATGGCGCACCGCCACCACCTTGCGTCCCCGGCTCATCAGCACCTCGATCACCCGGCGGGCGGTCTGGCTCTTGCCGCAGCCGGTGCGCACGGCGCACACCGAGACCACGGGCTTGGTCGAAACCAGCTGCGTGTCGCGCGGGCCGAGCAGGGTGAAGGTGGCCCCGGCCGCCTGCACGAGGGCGCTCAACCGCATCACGTACTCGTAGGACACGTCGCTGTAGGAGAAGGCGCACTCATCGACGCTGAGCTCGCCGATCAGACCGGGCAGGTCCTTTTCGGCGTGGATGGGAATGCCCTGGGGGTAGCGCGGGCCGGCCAGAGCCGCCGGATAGCGGCGGCCGTCGATGTCGGGGATCTGGGCCGCGGTGAAGGCCACCACCTCGCAGGCCGCGTCCTGGCGGTAGCGGGTGTTGAAGTTGTGGAAGTCCCGCCCCGCCGCCCCGATGATGATCACCCGCCGCTGCGCCATGCCTGCCTCCCTCTGCTGCCTCCGGTGCGGAGAGATAGTCTGGCAGGGCACCGCCGCTGCGGGAGGGGCGGAAGGCCCTCCCTACAATCCCATCGTGCCCACCCTGCGGATACCCGACGCCCTGCGGCGCTACGCCGGAGGGGAGGCAGTGCTCGAAGCGGCGGGCGCCATGGTCGGAGAGGTCCTCGACGATGCGTTCCGCCGGCACCCCGACCTCCAGATCCGGCTGGTGGACGAGGCCGGCGTGGTCCGATCCCACCTGGCGGTCTTCCGCAACGAGGAGCAACTTCCCCGCGAGCGGGCCGCCGGGGAACCCCTGGGCCCGGGCGACACGCTGACGCTCCTGCTGGCCGTCGACGGCGGGTAAGGCCGGGTTCCTTAGGGGGTACGCGAATAGGTCCGCCTCAGGGCCGGTTGTCACCCGACCATCGGCCGCCAGCCGGCGAGGGGCGGCGGCCTATTGGCGCACCCCCTTAGAGCCAGTCGGCGGCGGCCACGCGTGCGTCGAAGGTGGCCAGCACCCGCTCCCTCAGGGCGGCGAAGAACTCCTCGGTGATGAAGTAGGGGAGGCGGACCTCGGGCATCTCCTCGTGGGCGGCGGCGGGCAGGGTGTAGTCGTCCGGGGTGAAGCCGAACCGCCGCTCCGCGGCGTAGCCGCGCAGGTAGGTGCGCCCCACCACGGCGCGCAGGTCGTCGGCCGTCACCTCCAACCCGGCGGC
>JALOLI010000312.1 GCA_025456165.1 Acidimicrobiia bacterium
TGGAGGCCGGCCCCCGGCACCCCGACCTGGTCACCGCCTTCCTGCTCAAGGTGGCGGAGGTGGTGGGGGTGGCCCCGGCGTTCGACCAGTGCGCCAGTTGCGGCACCCGGGAAGGGGTCACCCGGTTCTCGTTCGCCGCCGGCGGGGCCTTGTGCGCCGACTGCCGCACCCCCGGGGCGGTGGCGCTGCGTGCCGGCCTCACGGCCTACCTGGCTCGCCTGGCCGCCGCCGATCTGGCCGACCTGCCGCCGGCCGATCCCTCGTTCAGCGGAGAGGCCATGGGGGTCACCCGCCGCTTCCTCGAGTACCACCTCGACCGCCGTCTCGAGAGCCTGGCCGCCGCCGATGGCTGAGATGCGCCCCGTCCCCCGCCACGTGGCGATCATCCTCGACGGCAACGGCCGCTGGGCCACCGGGCGGGGCCTGCCCCGCACCGCGGGCCACGCCGCCGGGGAGCCGGCGCTCTTCGACGTGGTCCACGGCGCCATCGACCTGGGCATCGAGTGGCTGACGGCCTATGTGTTCTCTACGGAGAACTGGTCCCGTTCGCCCGAGGAAGTCGCCTTCTTGATGCAGTTCAACGAGGACCTGCTGCTGCGCCGGCGGGACGAACTGAACGACATGGGGGTGCGGGTCATCTTCATGGGTGACCGGCACGACCCTCGAGTGACCGATCGTCTGCGCGGCCACATCGCCGACACCGAGGCGCTGACCGCCCACAACCGGACGCTGACTCTGGTGTTCGCGTTCAACTATGGGTCGCGCCTGGAGATCGCCACCGCCGCCCGGCGCCTCGCCGAGAAGGTCGCGGCCGGGGAGATCGATCCGGCCGCCGTCGGTCCCGAGGCCCTGGCGGCTCACCTCTACCTGCCGGAGATGCCCGATCCCGACCTGGTGATCCGCTCCAGCGGGGAGCATCGCATCAGCAACTTCCTGCTGTGGCAGTCGGCCTACGCCGAGTACGCCTTCCCCGAGACCCTTTGGCCCGACTTCGACCGGCACGCGCTGGCGGCCTGCGTGGAGGACTACCGGCGCCGGGAGCGGCGCTTCGGGGGAGTGCACGAGGGTTGAGGCGTCCGCCCCGCCGCCCCGGCCTATCATGCCCCGCTCCTCGGGAGGTCCCATGACAGTGTCTTTGGAGACGATCGCCACCCTGGCCCAGAAGCGGGGCTTCGTCTACCAGGCGTCGGAGATCTACGGCGGCCTGCGCTCTGCCTGGGACTACGGCCCGCTCGGCGTGGAATTGCTGCGCAATGTGCGGGAGGCCTGGTGGCGGGCCATGGTCTCCACGCGCGACGACATCGTCGGCCTCGACTCCTCGGTGATCCTGGCCCCCCAGGTGTGGGAGGCGTCGGGCCACCTGGCCTCCTTCACCGACCCGCTGGTGGAGTGCACCTCCTGCAACAACCGTTTCCGGCTCGACAAGCTGGAGGACACCGACCTCTGCCCCAACTGTGGCAAGCGGGGCACCTTCACCACCCCCAAGCAGTTCAACTTGATGCTCAAGACCTTCCTGGGGCCGGTGGAGGACGAGGGCGCCGTCGCCTACCTCCGTCCGGAGACGGCCCAGGGCATCTTCGTGAACTTCGCCAATGTGGTGCGCACCGCCCGCATGAAGCCGCCGTTCGGCATCGCCCAGATCGGCAAGGCCTTCCGCAATGAGATCACCCCCGGCCAGTTCGTCTTCCGCACCCGCGAGTTCGAACAGGGGGAGTTGGAGTTCTTCTCCCCGCCCGCCGAGGCGGCGAAGTGGCACGAGTACTGGCTGGCAGAGCGCCTGCGCTGGTATATCGACCTGGGGATGAAGCCGGAGAACCTGCGCCTGCGGGCCCACGCCGCCGACGAGCTCTCCCACTACTCGGCAGCCACCAGCGATGTCGAGTACCAGTTCCCCTGGGGCTGGGACGAGCTGGAGGGCATCGCCAACCGCACCGACTTCGATCTCAAGGCCCACGCCGAGCACAGCGGCCAGGACCTGCGCTACTTCGACCAGGAGAGCGGGGAGCGCTACTTCCCGTATGTCATCCAGCCGTCGGCGGGGATCACCCGCTCCGCCTTCGCCTTCCTCATCGACGCCTACGACGAAGAAGAGGTGCGGGGCGAGAAGCGGGTGGTGCTGCGCCTGCACCCGCGCCTCGCTCCCATCAAAGTGGCGGTGCTGCCGCTCTCCAAGAAGGACGAGTTGCTGGCAGTCAGCGGCGAGATCGCCGCGACGCTGCGAGCCCGCTGGCCGGTGGAGCACGACGTCACCCAGTCGATCGGCCGGCGCTACCGCCGCCAGGACGAGATCGGCACCCCCTACGCCGTCACCGTGGACTTCGACAGCCTCCAGGATCAGGCGGTCACCATCCGGGAGCGGGACACCATGGAGCAGGTTCGGGTGCCCATCGCCGGCCTGGTGGAGACGCTGCAGGAGAAGTTCGCTGGGAGGCTGTGAGGCGGCCGGGGCTCAGGGCTTCGCTTCGGGGTTCGGTGGGCAGCCCCCCGCTCACTGTCTTCTGGGGTAGGGCTGGTGGTTGTGGGCGGTGCGGTGGTGGGGTCTGCAGAGGAGGCGCAGGTTCTGTAGAGCGGTTTTGCCTCCGTGGGCCCAGTGCTGGATGTGGTGGGCGTCGCACCAGCGGGCGGGGGTGTCGCAGCCGGGGTGGGTGCAGCCGCCGTCGCGGAGGT
>JALOLI010000313.1 GCA_025456165.1 Acidimicrobiia bacterium
CGGCCTGAGCCAGGAGCACGGCGGCATCATCCGCCACGGGGCCAAGCTGCTCTACGCCTACTGCGAGGCGACCGTGCCCCGGCTCACCGTCATCACCCGCAAGGCCTACGGCGGGGCCTATGTCGTAATGAACTCCCGGGGGGTCGGGGCCGACCTGGCCTTGGCCTGGCCCACCGCCGAGATCGCGGTCATGGGGGCCCAGGGAGCGGTGAACGTGGTCCACCGCCGGGAGCTGGAAGGAGCCGCCGACCCCAACACCCGCCGGGCGGAATTGGTCGAGGACTACGAACGGCGCTTCTCCAATCCCTACGTCGCCGCCGAGCGGGGGCTGATCGACGAGGTCATCGAGCCGCAGGAGACCCGGCCCCGCCTCATCCGGGCCCTGGCCATGCTGCGCTCCAAACGCGGCACCCTGCCCCCCAAGAAGCACGGCAACATCCCGCTGTAGGAGGCATCCGAGTGGAATCCGTCCTCATCGCCAACCGCGGGGAGATCGCCGTCAGGGTGATCCGCGCAGCGCGCGACATGGGGATGCGCTCGATCGCCGTCTACTCGGACCTCGACCGCGACGCTCTGCACGCCCGCCTCGCCGACGAGGCCTGGAGCATCGGCGGCGCCCCGGCGGCCGAGTCCTACCTCAACGTCGAGGCCATCCTCGACGTCGCGGCGCGCAGCGGGGCCGAGGCGGTGCACCCGGGCTACGGGTTCCTGGCCGAGAACGCCGGGTTCGCCCGCCGGGTAGTGGAGGCCGGGCTGGCCTGGGTGGGGCCCCCGCCCGAGGCCATCGCCACCATGGGCGACAAGATCGCCTCCCGGCGCGCCGCCGCCGCCGCCGGGGTCCCCGGGGTGCCGGGCACCCTCGAGCCGGTGCGCCGCGCCGCCGATCTGCGCGCTGTGGCCGATGCCTACGGGCTGCCGGTGGTGGTGAAGGCGGCCCACGGCGGCGGGGGCCGCGGCCTGCGGGTGGTGCGCCGCGTCGAGGACCTCGACCGCTCCTTCGAGGCCGCCCGGCGGGAAGCCGACGCCTACTTCGCCAATCCCGAGGTGTACGTCGAGCGCTACCTCGAGGGGCCCCGCCACGTCGAGGCCCAGGTGCTCTGCGATCGCCACGGCAACGCCGTGTTCCTGGGCGAGCGGGACTGCTCGTTGCAGCGGCGGCACCAGAAGCTGGTGGAGGAGGCCCCTTCGCCGGCCGTATCGGCCCGCCAGCGCCGCGACATAGGAAAGGCCGCGGTCGCCGTGGCCCGGGCCGCCCACTACGAGAGCGCCGGCACGGTGGAGTTCCTCCTCGACGCCGATGGGACTTTCTACTTCCTGGAGATGAACACCCGCCTGCAGGTGGAGCACGCCGTCACCGAGGCGGTCACCGGCATCGACCTGGTCAAGGAGCAACTGCGCCTCGCCGCCGGGGAACGCCTGGCGATAGGCGAAGCGCCTGCCCGCGGCCACGCCATCGAGTTCCGCATCAACGCCGAGGATCCCGGCCGGGGATTCCGCCCCCAGCCGGGCCGGATCACCGAGTACCACGAGCCGGGCGGTCCCGGGGTGCGGGTGGACTCCGGCTACGAGGCCGGGTCGACGATCAGCCAGTACTACGACAACCTCATCGCCAAGCTGATCGTCTGGGGCGCCGACCGCGACGAGGCGCTGGCCCGGGCCCGGCGGGCCCTGGGTGAGTTCCGCATCGCCGGGGTGCCCACCACCCTCCCCTTCCATCGCCTGATCCTCGACCTGCCGGCCTTCCGCGAGGGCACCCACGACACCCGAACCGTAGAGTCGGCCCTCGACCTGAGCGCCCTCGCCCAGCCCGAGCCCGAGCCCCCGGCCGACGGCGGGACGGCCGGCCGCACGATGACGGTGGAGGTGGGCGGGCGCCGCTTCGAAGTACGCCTCTGGGCCCCCGAGGGCCCCGGCGCCGATGGGCCCAGGCGCCCCCCGGCCCGCCGCCGCGCCCCGGCGCCCACCGCCGTGGACCTGGGTGAGCCGGAGGGGCTGATCACCGCCCCGATGCAGGGAACCATCGTCAAGGTGCATCATCGCGCCGGCGAGGCGGTGGAGGCCGGCGAGCCCCTCTTCGTGCTCGAAGCCATGAAGATGGAGAACGAGCTGCGCGCCCCTGCCGCCGGCCAGATCATCGACCTGCGGGTCCGCGCAGGCGACCTGGTCTCGGCCGGCCAGGTGCTGGCCATCGTGCGCTGAGGCGGCCCGGCCGGCGGCTGCCCGGAAAACTCCCGGATCCCGGTCGCGATGGCAGTTCCGCCGCGCTACCGTCCCGCCAACGTCGATCGGAGCCTGAGAAGACATGGATGCCCTCATCGCGGCCCGATGGCAATTCGGGATCACGACCATCTACCACTTCCTCTTCGTGCCCCTCACCATCGGCCTGGCGCTGGTGGTGGCGATCCTGGAGACGAGGTGGGTTCGCTCTCGCGATCCGAAGTGGCTGCGGGCCACCAAGTTCTGGGGGAAGCTGTTCCTGATCAACTTCGCCATCGGGGTGGTCACCGGCATCGTGCAGGAGTTCCAGTTCGGCATGAACTGGTCGTCGTACTCCCGCTTCGTCGGGGACATCTTCGGCGCCCCGCTGGCGGTCGAAGGCCTGCTCGCCTTCTTCCTGGAGTCGACCTTCCTGGGCCTGTGGATCTTCGGCTGGGACCGCCT
>JALOLI010000314.1 GCA_025456165.1 Acidimicrobiia bacterium
AAGCCACCTCTTCTTGCGGCGGTACTGCTTCACGTCGGCGAACGAGCGAATGCTGTCGTCGCCGGAGCGGAGGCCCAGGTAGAACTCCTTGACGTCCTCATCCTGGAGCAGATCGGCGGAGGCCTTGTCCATGACCATCTTCCCGGTCTCAAGGATGTAGCCGTGCTTGGAGATGGTCAGCGCCATGCCGGCGTTCTGCTCCACCAGGAGCACGCCGGTCCCCTGGCGGTTGATCTCGACGATGATGTCGCGGATCTCCTGGACGAGCATCGGGGCCAGCCCCAGGCTGGGCTCGTCGAGAAGCAGGTAGCGGGGCGCCGACATGAGCGCCCGGCCGATGGCCAGCATCTGCTGCTGGCCTCCCGACAGGTACCCGGCGATGAACTTGGGGCGCTGCTTGAGGTCGGGGAACAGGCCGTAGACCCGGGCCAGGTTCTCGTCGAGGCTGCGCCGATTGGTGTGGGCCCCCAGGCGGAGGTTCTCCTCCACGGTCAGCTCCGCCAGCACCCGCCGCCCCTCCAGCGCCTGGCTCACGCCGAGGCGCACGATCTTGGAGGCGGGGAGGTTGTCGATGCGCTGGCCGTCGAGGGTGATCTCGCCCTTGGTGATCTCGCCGTTCTGGACGTCGAGGATGCCGCTGATGGCCCGCAGCGTGGTGGTCTTGCCCGCCCCGTTGGCGCCGAGGAGGGCAACGATGCCACCGTCGGGAACCTGGAGCGAGATGCCTCGCAACACCAGGATCACGTCGTGGTAGACCACCTCGACGTTCTTCAGAGCGAGCACCGGAGGCGATCCTCCCTGGTCGGCGGCACTTCCCTAGCCGCCGCCAGGCTAACAACTGCTAACACAGCGTGTCGACCGATTCCGGGGGTCAATCCGCGGCGCGCGAAGCAGCTCCCTCCGGGCCGACCCACTCGGCCCCCCCCGGCCAGTGCTCCTTCTTCCAGAGAGGCACCCGCGCCTTCAGCTCGTCGATGAGGTAGCGCACCGCCTCGAGGCCGTCGGCCCGGTGGGCGCTCGACACCGCCACCCCCACCGACGCCTCCCCCACCGCCAGCGACCCCACCCGGTGCTCCACGGCCACCCCGATCAGGGGCCAGCGCTCCCGCGCCTCGGCGACGATCCGGGCGATGTGCTCCTCGGCCACCTGCGGGTAGGCCTCGTACTCCAGGTGGGTCACCCCTGCCTTGCCCTCCGAGTGATCGCGCACGGTGCCCAGGAACAGGCCGACCGCGCCGGCCCCCGGTGCCTCTACCCGGGCGGCAAGGGCGGCGACGGAGATCGGGTCCGGCGAAACCCGGATCCAGTCCAGCGGCGCCTCGGGTTGGCGAGGGCTATCCATAGAATCCCTCACATGAGCGACACTAACCCGGACCGGCCAACAGCGCCGTCCGGGGCCCCCGACCCTGCCATCGACGAGCCGCCGTTCTACGCGTCCTCCGCCTGGTTCGACCCGAGGGCACCCCGCCCGGCGCAGCCCGCCCCGTTCCCGGCCCCCGCCCCCCGGCTCACCCCGCCACCCCCGCCCCGGGCGCGCCGCCACGGCTGGCGCTACGCCCTGGTGGGCCTGGCGGCCGGCGCCCTGGGTGCCGGGCTGGTGGCCGGCGCCTTCCTCCTCTGGTTCGACCAGGGCAGCTCAGGCCAGACGGCGCTGCCGATCGAGACCCGCATCATCGAGGGGACCGGCGCGGTTCAGGCCGCCGAGGTAGCCCGAATCGTGCTCCCCTCGATCGTCACCGTCGAGGTGCAGGACGCGACCGGGGCCGAAGCCTCGGGCTCGGGGGTGGTGCTCACCGCCGACGGCCTGCTGGTGACCAACGCTCACGTCGTCGCCGGGGCGGCCCAAGTGCGGGTGGTCTTCGCCGGCGGCCGCGCCTACTCCGCCGAGGTGGTGGGGCTGGACGCGGTCACCGATCTCGCCGTGCTGCGCATCGCCGCCAGCGGCCTCATCCCCATCGCTCTCGGCTCGTCTGAGGACCTGGAGATCGGCGATCCGGCCATCGCCGTGGGCAGCCCGCTCGGCCTGCAGGGAGGGCCCTCGGTGACCGTCGGGGTGGTCTCGGCCTTCGACCGCCAGTTGCAGACCGGAGCGGACGAAGCCCTGTTCGGCCTCATCCAGACCGACGCCCCCATCACCCGGGGCTCCAGTGGGGGGGCCCTGGTGGATTCTGCCGGCCGGCTCATCGGGATCACGGCCGCCATCGGCATCAGTGACGTGGGGGCCGAGGGCCTGGGCTTCGCCATCCCGGTGGAGCTGATGACCGTAGTCACCGACCAGATCATCGCCCAGGGCCGGGCCGACCACCCCTTCCTGGGGATCCAGGGGACCACCTACTTCCGGCAGGAGGCCGACGGCTCCACGGTGCCCGCCGGGGTGGCGGTGGACAAGATCTTCGAGAACACCGCCGCCGAAGCCGCCGGCGTCGAGGCCGGTGACATCATCCTGTCGGTGGCCGGAGAGCCGCTGGCCACCATGGAACAGCTGGTCGTGATGGTCCGCTTCTACCGGGTGGGCGAGATCGTGGAGCTGGAGATAGACCGCGGTGGGGTTCCGATGACCATCCCCGTCACCCTCATGGAGCGCCCGGAGGGGGTGTGACCGACAACCTGTTCGACCGCCTGCGGCACCTGCTCGAGACCCGGGGACCGGTGAA
>JALOLI010000041.1 GCA_025456165.1 Acidimicrobiia bacterium
GGCAAGGCCACCAGGCAGGCGACCGCGCCCGGAGCGCCTTCGGCCTGACAACGCACGTGGAACCGCTCGCTCACGGGAATCCGGCTCTGGCGCTGGATCGCCCCCATGCAGAACGCGAACACCGACGCGAGTCGCCGAGGGCCCGGGGCGATGCCGGGAAACGCGGGAATCGGCTCGTCGATCAGCGCCTGCAGCCCGCGCTCGACCTCCAGTAGGCGCGCTGCAGGGATGCCGGGGAGCTCGAGGCTTCCGATCAGGGCCGGCTGCTGCAGACCGTAGGCCAGGCCTTTCATCTGCCGCCACGGCCGGGCCAGCTTCACAGGGTCCGTCACGATGTCCCGAGCATGCGTCGAAGAGGTTTCAGGGGCACCCCGTCGGGGTGCGACATGATCGACGCTACCGCAGTCCCGTGCAAGCCATCGTGGTGAACACTGCCGCCTACGCCCAGCATGGCCTCGGGTGCCTAACCGAGCGGTAACGCCCTTCGCTCCTCCACCGTCTCCAGGGAACCGGGGAGCACGGCGGCGCAGCGCCGGACGGGCCACCGCCTGATCGGCCGACGACACAGCCGTCCTTCCTCTCCCGGCCCGCAGGGCCGGCGTACCCGTGGCCTCAGCCCACCGACGGTTCATCCCGCAGTCTCGCAATGCGCCTCGCCGCCGAACCTTCCCAGGCCGGGCACGTGCCAGGCCGAGGCCGTGCCCGTGATGACCAGGCCCACCGCCGCCCAGACCTCCGAGCCCTCCAGATCGGCCCCCAACACCCAACTCCGGATCATCTCCTGGATGTCGGGGCGGCCGCGCAACCCCCCGTGGAAGCCGGGCACGACGATCTCCTCGATACCCGGGCCCCGGCCGGCGGGGGCGGTGACCGCGTCGGCCAGGGGCACCACCACCACCTCTTCGATGGCCGGGCGGTCGCACACCGCCTCACCTCGCAGATCGGAGGCCTCACGGCGCACCGAATCGGTCAGAGGCCCATCGGCCGAGATGACGAACGGCGCCATGGCGTCGATGAGCCCGGTGACGACACGCAACTCGTACCCGGCAACGACCCCGAATCCCTCCTCTCCGGGGTCCGGGTAGGTGGCCCGGCCCGGGTCGACGATCGGGCTGAGCAGCATGAGCCGATCGACCGGCGCCTCGGGATGATCTACCAGGTAGGCGGTGACGACCAGGGTGCCCTCGCTCTCCGCCACTATCGCCACCGGGCCGCCGGACCGGGCCGACAGGCTGTCGACCTGCAGCGCCATCAGCCGGGCCATCCGCGACAGATCGGCATCGGTAGCGCTGCCCGGGTGCGGCACCGGGTCCCCCTCTACGGTGAGCCCCCAGTAGGAGAACTGCTGCACGAAGAGGCCCGGGGCGTCGCCCTGGAGGATCGGCCCCTCGTCGCAACAGCCGCTGGCGAATCCCCCAACGAGCAGGACCGCCCGATCCCCCGTCTCGGGATCGTCGGGGATCCAGGCCCCCGGGTCGGTAGAGGCGCGCACGGCGAACCCGATCTGCGACCCGCCCAGGACCACCGCGAAGACGAGGACGGCGGAGAGCACCGTCACCGGAGCCAGGCGCCGCGATCGCGACGGCAGCCCGAGGGCGATGGTCCGCACGCAGTGCTCCCAAGCCCAGGCGTTCCACAGGCCGGTAGCCACCAGCACCACCGCCACCACCGGAAGCGGCTGCCCGGCCACCCCGAGGGCGCTCAGGCTCAGCACCAGGAAGGAGAGCCCCATCCAGGCCGCGGAGCGCGCCGGGGGCAGGCGACGCCACCAGCCGCCGTCGATCCCGCCGTGATGGAGCAGCAGGATGGTGGCCAGGGCCGGGGGCAACGCGGCGAAGAACAGCCAGGACAGCGGGATGACCGCGGCCCCGAACATGAGGGTGACCCACGGGGATAGCAGCAAGGCGGCCGCGGCGGTGATGGTGAGGGAGTGCCGCACCAGCGTGGCCAAAGGCGGCGGCCGTCCCGGCCAGGCGCTGCGCACCAGGAGTGCCCCGAGCACGGCCCGGCCCGCCACGAGGGCGGCCCCTCCTAGAACGAACTCGAGGACGGAACCGTGGAAAACGAAGAGCCAGCGCAGATCGTGGAACACCCCGAACGGGCCCGGGGCCGCCACCTGGCCGGCAAGGGCCATGCCGGCGGGGATCCCCAGGGCCGCCAGCACGCCCATCTCCCCGAGCGGCAGGGCGACGGAGAGAAGCAGCAGGAGCCGTCGCTCCCGGAGCCAGGCGAGGATCCCGCTTCCCGGCATCGTGCCCTTCTTTCGGCCGGTGCCCGGCGAGGCGGCGCCGGGCCGCCCTTCTGCCCGCAATTCTGCCACCAAGCCGGGCCCGGGGCACGCCGGCCGGCGAGTAGGCTCCCGCCCAGCCGGCAATGACCCACTCCCCCGCCTGGCGCACTGCCCTGGCCGAGCGCTATCGCCGGCTGGCTACCCCCTGGGTGCTCGTCCCCGCGCTGGTCGCCGTCGTGGTGATAGCGGTCCTCTTCCAGGTCACCGGCCGCATGGTCGTGCCCGGAGGCACCACCGGCGTGGAGTTGCAGAAGGCGTTCACCCCGGAGCGCTTCGCGGCCGCCGTGCGCCGCTGGGGTGACGGCGTCGAGGCCTTCAAGACGAGCCTCATCATGCTGGACTTCGCCTTCCCCCTGGCCTACGCCGCCGCCCTGGGGAGCTTGGCCGCCCTCGCCGGTGGCGCCGGGCCCGGCCGCCTCACCCTGTGGCTCTTCGCCCTGCCCTGGGCCGCCGCCGGCCTCGACTGGATCGAGAACCTGACCCACCTCTGGCTCCTGGCCGACGTACACAACGCCGCAGATGCCGCTGCGGCGGCCTACCCGGCGGTCCCGGTGGCGGCGGCCTCCGTGGCCGCCATGTTCAAGTTCGCCCTGCTCCTCGCCGCGTCCGGTGGCGCGGTGCTGCTCGCCGCCCGGCGCCGCGCCTGGGGAACCGCGGCGGTGGGCGCGATGCTGTTCGCTTCCTTTGCGGTGGCGCTGGGAGCTTGACGCGGTCGGGGCCGGGCCGCCGGCTGCTCGCCGCCCGAGCTACTCGTAACCTTCGCAGCCGTCGTCGCCCGACCCGATGAACCAGACCAGGTCGTCCTCGCCCTCGGTGGTGATGCCGAACAGCATGCCGCCGCCCAGGGTCAGCCCGGAGTTGCCGTCGGTGAAGTTGGGCTGGCCGTAGACCTCGGCGTACTCGGCGACCGAGTGGCCGATGCTGATGCCTCCCACCGTTGCCAGGTCCATCACCCCGGCGTCCACCGCCTGGGAATCCAGGGAGACATAGGCGTACTCGGCAAAGGCCTGGGAGCCGGTGCCCACATCGCTGAAGTGCACGTAGAGGACCGCCGGGTGCTCGGCTCCGCTCTCCGCCTGCTGAACGATCCAGGTGAGGTGCCGATTGCTCCCCGTGCACGTGCGCTCGGCGGCATCGCCGGTGGCCCAGCCGGAATCCGCCGCCGGCGGGCCCAGGATGTCGGTCAGCCGCGTGATGACCCGCTCGGCATCGTCCCCGAATGCCAGGATGCCGAAGCCGTCCGACTCCAGGCGCATCCGGGCGAAGTCGATGTTGATGTAGCGCGGCCGGGCCACACCGAGGTCGAGGGCGTAGGACGCCGTCTCGGCTGCGCTGATCCGGAGCCGGTACTCGGTCCCGGTGGGCAGCTTGCCCGACCAGCCCCCGCCGACGGAGATCTGCTCCACTCGCGTGCCGTCGGCGCGCTCCAGGCCCACCTGCACCACCCCCTCATGCACCACGATGGTGAGGACCCGGCCGGGGACGCCGTCGAGGTCGATGACCTCCTCGTCGCCGGGAGCGGTGTTCCCTGCCACCCGGGTCGTTCCCGCCCGGTCGGGGAAGGCGACCAGACGCGCTTCGGCGCAGTCCCGGGACATCTGGGCGAAGGTCTCCTCGTCCGGGTCCCCGCTCGGCATGCGGCGCAGCTCGGCCTGGTACCAGGCCACCGCGTCGGCCGTCATCGGCCCGAACTGGCCGTCGACGGTGATGAGGGGCCCGTCGGCGGCGAGCTGGCCGTGGCCGGTGCACACCAGGTAGAACTGCATAGCCTCGACGTACGGACCCGTCTGTCCCTGGCGGAGGAAGGGCTCGCCGTTGGGATCGAACTCGAAGCGTGCCGATGTCGTGGTGGTAGTCGGCGGGAGGGTCGTGGTGGGAACGGTGGTAGTCGCCTCGGCCCCGCCGTTGCAGGCGGCGGCGGCCAGGGACAGGGCCGCCAGCAGGATGGCGGCCGGGGACATGCTCCGGCGTCCGGCGCTCATGCACCAAGGCTATCCGATCGGAAGCGGCCCTGCTCGGCGGGACGGTCGCGCCGGGCTACCCCCTAGAGTCCCGGCCGTGAGCTCCTGGGCCCGGCGCTTCATCTACTACCCGGATGAGCGCGTCCCGCCGCACGACCCGCCGGCCGGCCTCGGCACCGGAGTCGAGCTCACCCCCGCAGGAGGGGGCACCCTCTCGGCATGGCACCTCCCGGCTCCGGGCGGCACCGCGGCCGTGCTGTGCAACGGGAACGCCGGCAACCGGGCCGACCGCCTCCCGCTGTCGGCCGGCCTGCAGCGCCGCGGCCTCGGGGTGCTGTCGCTCGACTACCGCGGCTACGGCGGCAACCCGGGAGAACCGGAGGAGGAAGGCTTGATCGCCGACGCCGCCGCCGCCGCCGACTGGCTGGCCGGCGTCCCTGGGGTGAGCCGCCTCGTCTACTTCGGGGAGTCGCTCGGGGCGGCGGTCCTGGTCGGCCTGGCCGAGCACCGGCCGCCGGCAGCCCTGGTGCTGCGCTCCCCCTTCACCTCTCTCCTCGACGTCGCCCGGGCCCACCTCCCGCTGGTCCCGGCGGGGATGATCGACGATCGCTGGGCGTCGCTGGAACGGATCGCCGGCATCACCGCGCCGGTGCTGGTGCTGGCCGGCACGGCCGACACGGTGGTCCCCTACGAGCAGAGCGTCCGTCTCTTCGAAGCCGCCCCCGGGCCCAAGCGCCTGGTGACCTTCGAGGGCGCCGACCACAACGATCCCGCCCTCGCCTTCGGGGGGCGCTTGCTGGACGAAACGGTCCGTTTCCTGGCCGACGCCATCGGCTTCGAGCCGATCGCCTGAGCGCCGCCCCGCGGGCCCCGGGCGCCTTCTCAGCCCCGCAGGCGGAGCCCGGCGTACGCCCCCAGGGCCCGGAGCGCCCGGTCGGCAGAGCGGAACACCGGCAACCCGGCCGCCTCCAGCGATGAGGCCAGCGGGTCGTAGAGGGCCCCGCCGTCGATCACTGCCACCCAGGCCTTCGAGGTGGCGGCGAAGAGGCGAACGAGGCGCGGGCCCACCGATTCGAAGGCGGCGGCGTCCTCGGTGTGCCCGGGGCCGGGGGCCAGGGTCGCCAGGGCCGGGGTGAGCGGCACGGCTCCCACCAAGCCCAGGTCCACCACCGGGTCGGCCAGCACCGCCTCCACGGCGGCGGCGAAGCCGGCGTCGTCGGTGATCGGGGTCAGGTCGAGGGGATTGCGCACCCCAACGACTGCTTCCAGGCGTCGCGCCCGCAGCATGCCCGCCACCGCCGCCCGGGTGGCCGGGCCGAACTGGGGGAAGGAGAAGGGGCCCTGGTGGTCGGCCGCGGCCACGCATTCGAAGCCGGCGTTGGAGACCGCCCCGAGGCCCAGGCCGCGGATCTCCTTCCCTCGCAACCCCACCGCGACCCGCAGCAGATCCTCGAACTCGTCGAAGCCGCCGGCCACCAGCACCCCCGCTTCCCGGGCCAGAGCCCCTGCCAGGGCGTGATCGGGAGCCAGGGCCGCCGTATGAGAGGCGGCGGCGGCGGCCCCCGCCGGGGTGCGGCCGCCCAGGTACAGGAGAACCACGCCGCCGCGTCGTCGGATGCGAGCCGCCGCCTCGAGGAACCGGGACCCGTCATCCGGGCGGAAACCCTCCAGGTAGCAGGCCACCACCGCCACCTCCGCGTCGTCCTGCCAGAAGGCGAGGTAGTCCCCGGCCGTCAGGTCGGCCTGGTTGCCCAGGGTCACCAGGTACCGCGGCCGCAGGTGGCCCAGGCGGTCCAGGCGGGCAATGGCGAAGGCCCCGCTCTGGGAGAGGACGGCCAGAGGCACTGCTGGACCCGTGGGGTCGGGACTCGACTTGTGCCCGGGGATGAAGGTGGCGTCGTAGCCGCCCGGCACGGAGCGCACCCCCATGGAGTTGCCCCCGTTCACCACCGGCCCGTCGCCGCGGCGCCGGCCCTCGGCTATCGCGGCGGCCACCCGGGACGCCAGTTCCTCGCTCCCGGCGCGCTCCCCGAGGCCGCCGGGGATGAGGATCACCGCCTCCGCCGCGCCGCCGGCCACGACCTCCTCGAGGGCACCCGGTGCAGCCGCGGCGCCGATGCTGAGAACCAGGAGATCCACCCTCCCCGGCAGGGCTGCCACTTCGGGCACGGCGCGGCACCCGTCCACCTCGGTGACCCCGGGCTTGATCACCGTCACCGCGTCGGCCGGGAACCCGGCGCCCAGGATGTTGCGCAGGATGACGCGTCCCGGGTTCATCCGCTCCGAGACCCCGGCCACCGCGATCGAGCGGGGGTGGAGCAGGCGGTCCAACTGCAAAGCGGGGCGCGGCGGCGCCGGCACCGCCACCGGGCCCAGGCGGGCCAGGGCGTCGAGGGCCACCGGCCCGGCCGGAGTGAACACCAATGGGTTCACCTCCAGTTCGGCGACCTCAGCCGGCAGGCCGGGCACCGCCGCGGCGAGGCGATCGAGGAAGGCCGCCAGCGCCGCCGGGGTGACGGCGGCGGGACCGCCCCGCACCCCCTCCGTCAGAGCGCGGACCGCAGGAGCTGCGGCCGGGACCCGGGCCCGTCCGCCCTCGAGGCGCACCACCGCCGGGGCAACTGCCGTTGCCAGCCACTCGGCGTGGACCCCGCCCAGGCCCAGCACCAGGACCGTGCCGAACTCAGGAGTGCGGCGCAGGCCGAGCAGGACCTCACCTCCCGGCCGGGTGTCGTGCGCCACCAACTCCGCCACCAGCCAGCCCCGCACTTCGTCGGCGGCGAACTCCGCCGCCATGCCGGCAATGGCGGCCGCCACCGCCCCCGCCTCCCGGGGCACCACTCGCACCCCGCCGCGGTCGCTCTTGTGGGCCACCGCCGGGGCCAGCACCTTCACCACCACCTGCTGCCCGGGCAGGCCGTCCAGGGCGGGCACCCCGCCGCCGGGCGGCACTACCACGAAACCTGGGGCGCCGATCCCCAACGACTCCGCCAGGACGTAGGACTCGGTCTCGAGGAGCGCGGCGCGTCTTTCGTCGCGGGCCAGGGCGATGAGGGCCTCAAGGGGCCTCACGGGGCGGCCCCCGCCGCCCGGCCCAGGGCAAACGCCCGCCGGTTGGCCTCGACCACCCGCTCCCCCTTGGGAGCGAAGCCGTCGATCAGGCAGGCCTCGATGACCTCGGGCGGGATGGGCAGGAGCACGGAGGCCGCCCCCACCATCACCACATTCGCAGTGCGGCCCGACCCGGCGCTCCGGGCCAGTTCGGCCGCAGCGACGAGCACCGCTCCGGGCACGGCGCGCGCCGCGGCCAGGACCGCCTCGATCGGGGGGTAGTCGGGAACGTTCTCGTAGGGATCAACGGAGGTGACCAGCCGGCCGCCCGGAGCGAGGTAGTCGAGATAGCGCAGCGCCTCGACCGGCTCCACGCCGAGGATCAGGTCGGCGCTCCCCCGGCCCACCAGGTCGCCGGCGATGGGCCGGTCGGCCAGGCGCAGGGTGGCCTGCACCGCCCCGCCCCGCTGGGACATGCCGTGCACCTCGCCCTGGCGCACCACCAGGCCGTGACGCCGGGCGGCCTCGGCCAGGATGGCAGCCACCGACAGCACCCCCTGGCCGCCGACCCCGGCGAGCACCAGGTCGTACTTCACGCCTTCTCCCCCTCCCGGCGCGCCACCTTCGCCAGCTCCACGCAATCGCGCACCGCCACGATCACCGACACTCCGGGGTGAGCCAGCTCGGCGCCCAGCAGGGCGGTAAGCGCCTCGGGATGGCGAGGCTGCACCTCGATGACGTGCAGGTGGCCCCGCTCCAC
>JALOLI010000042.1 GCA_025456165.1 Acidimicrobiia bacterium
GCCGACTCGGTCCTCGTCCTGCAGAACTGCGGGCCGAGAGGGTATCCGGGCATGCCCGAGGCGGGGAACATGCAGTTGCCGCGCCGCTTGCTGCGGCAGGGAGTAACCGACATGGTGCGCCTCTCCGACTGCCGGATGAGCGGCACCGCCTTCGGGACGGTGGTGCTGCACATCGCCCCTGAGGCGGCTGTGGGGGGCCCGCTGGCTTTGGTGCGCGACGGGGACCTCATCTCCCTCGATGTGGCCGGCCGCCGCCTCGAACTGGAGGTGCCCGAGGCGGAACTGGCCCGGCGGCGGGAGGCTTGGCGGCCGCCGGGCGGGGAGTGGCTCCGTGGCTACTTCCGCCTCTACGTCGAGCACGTGCTGCAGGCCGACCGCGGCGCCGACTTCGACTTCCTGGTGGGGGCGAGCGGGGACCCGGTGCGGCGCGACCTGCACTGAGGAACCCGGGCCGCTGGGGCTCGCCGGGGCGGCGGGCGGCAGTACGCTGCTGTCATGGACGCCCCTGAAGAACGCCTCGCTCTATTCCTCGATTTCGAGAACCTCGCCATCGGGGCTCGGGAAGACCTCGGCGGCCACGTGTTCGAGTTCGGCCCCATCGCCGACGCCCTGGCCGAAAGGGGCCGGGTGGTGGTGCGCCGGGCCTACGCCGACTGGGTGATGTTCGAGGACGGCCGCCGCATGCTCGCCCAGCACCAGGTCGAGCTGATCGAGATCCCCCAGCGCATCGGGTCGACTCGCAAGAACGCCGCCGACATCAAGATGGCGGTGGACGCCGTGGAGTTGTCCTTCGAGCGCGATTACATCACCACCTTCGTGCTCGGCACCGGCGACAGCGACTTCACCCCGCTGGTGCACAAGCTTCGTGAACTGAACCGGCGGGTCATCGGCATCGGGCTCCGGGGCTCTACCTCACCGCTGCTGGCAGCCTCCTGCGACGAGTTCCTCTACTACGAGTCCCTGCCGGGCCTCGATCTACCCCAGCGCCGGGAGGGGCAGCGGGCCAAGCCGGGCAAGGCGGGCAAGGCGGTCGAGGAACCCGTGCCGGCTGCGGTCGAGCCGCCCGACCTGGCCGTCCTGGAGCGGACCGTCACCCAGACGCTCAGTGGGCTCCAGCAATCCACCGACGGAGTGGTCCTGGCCTCGTCGCTGAAGCGGGCCCTGCTGCGCAAGGACCCCACCTTCAGCGAGGCCGATCACGGGTTCCGCGCCTTCGGCGAACTGCTCCGCCACCTGGAGGAGCGGGGGATCATCGAGTTGAGCGAAGGGTCGGCGCACGGTGATCCCGAGGTGGGCTTCCCCAGCGAGGGGGGCCCGGAGGCCCAGGCCTTCGCCCTGCTGCGCCAGGTGGTAGCCAAGGCGGGCAAGGGCAAGCCGGTGCCCCTCTCCGGGCTCAAGGACCGCATGCGCAAGGCGGAGTCCGGGTTCTCGGAGAAGGCCTTCGGCTACCGGGGGTTCCTCCAGTTCTGCAAGGCGGCGGCGGCCCGCAAGGCCATCACCATGGACTGGGACGAGCAGATCGACGACTACCTGCTGACCGGCGGCTGAGGCGCCCGGTGGCACCCTGGGCCCTGCTGCGCGGCGTCCCCGATTCCTTCGCGGCCTGCGTCACCCGCCGCCCGGCCGTGCCGCCGCTGGATCCCGCCCGGGCCCGCCGCCAGCACGCCGGGTACCGGGCGGCGCTGGAGTCCGGCGGCTTCGCCACGAGCCTGCTGCCCGGCGATGAGAGCCACCCCGACTGCTGCTTCATCGAGGACACCGCCGTGGTCCTGGGAGGAGCCGTCCTGGCCAGCCGGCCCGGGCACCCGAGCCGTCGCGGAGAGGTGGCGGCGGTTGCCGCCGCCCTGGGCGAGCGTCTCGACATGGCTTTCATGGAAGCCCCGGCCACCCTCGACGGGGGGGACGTGCTGCGGGTGGGCCGCAGGTTGTTCGTGGGAGAGTCGGAGCGGACCAGCGCCGCCGGGCGGGAGTCGCTGGCCCTGTGGGCTGCCCCGCTCGGCTACACGGTCGTGCCGGTCCCCCTGCGCGGGGTGCTGCACCTGAAGTCGGCGGCGACCGCCCTGGATGACTCCACGGTTCTGTTGTTCCCTGGGGCGGTGGACCCGGCGTCCCTGGCGGGCTTGAGGGTCGTCGAGGTGGCGGGGGACGACCCGGAGGCGGCCAACGTCGTGCGCCTTCCCGACGGGCGCATCCTGGTGGCGGCCCACCTTCCCCAGGCCGCCGCCGCGGTGCGCGCCGCCGGCCTGACCGCGGTAGCCTGCGACGTGTCGGAGTTCGCCCGGGCCGACGGCGGCCTGACCTGCCTTTCGGTGCGCGGCCGCTCCGGATTGGCCCCGGCGACGCCGTAGAGTTGCGTCCCTCACCATCCGAGCCGGAGACATGGACACGCCACAGAACGACCTGCCCGAAGAGAGCCTCACTCCCGAGGTGATGGAGGGCCTGCCCCCCGAGACTCGCGCTGCCTCCTACGTGCAGGCGCCCAAGCTGATGCGCATCGCCTCGATGACCCGGGCCATGCTGGATGAGGTCCGCCAGGCCCCGCTCGACGATCCCGGGCGGCGGCGCCTCGCCGCCGTCTACGACCGCTCGCTGAACGAGATGCAAGATGTCCTCTCGGACGACCTGCGCCAGGAACTGGCCGACATCTTCACCCCGATCTCCAGCGAAGCCGTCTCCGAGTCGGAGCTGCGGATCGCCCAGGCCCAACTGGTGGGCTGGCTGGAGGGGTTGTTCGCCGGCATCCAGGCCACGCTCCTCCATCAGCAGGCGACGATGGCCTCCCAACTGCAGGAGATGCGGATGCGGGCCATCGAAGCCCAGCCCCGCCCGCCGGGGGGCGACGACCGCCCGCCGGGGCAGTACCTGTGACCGGGCCGTGGCGCTGAACGACGAGACCAGGGGGGAGCGCCTCGGCCGCCGGCTGCGCACGATCCCGGCGGTGGTTGCCGGGTTCCTGCTGGTCACCGCGCTACTGCCGCTGCTTCTGGTGGCGCTGCTGGGCTACGACACGGTGCGGGCTCTGCGCCATCGGGGCCGCTTCTCGGCGGTGCGTTTGCTGCTCTTCGGCTGGGTCTATCTGTTCGTCGAGGTGTGCGGGCTGGCCGCCATGCTGGTGTTCTGGCTGGTGAGCGGGTTCGGCCGGGCCCGCCGCCTCCACGTGGCCCTGGCCTATGCCCTCCAGGGATGGTGGGCGGCCGCCCTCTTCGGGGCGATGCGGTTCCTTTTCCGGGTGAGCCTCGATGTGGAGGGGGACGAGGCGACGGCGCCGGGGCCCGTGGTGCTCATGATGCGCCACGCCAGCCTGGCCGACACCCTGCTGCCCACGGTGCTGGTGCTGCGCCGGCACAAGATCCGGCTCCGTTATGTGCTCAAGCGGGAGCTGCTCTGGGACCCGGCGCTCGACGTGGCGGGCAACGTGCTGCCCAACTGCTTCGTCGATCGCCGCTCCACCGACGCCGACGCCGAGGTGGAGAAGGTGGCGGCGCTGGGCGAGGGCCTGGGGGAGAGCGACGGGGTGCTGATCTACCCCGAGGGCACCCGGTTCACCGAGGAGAAGCGAGAGCGGGTCATCGAGGTTCTGCGCGCTCGCTTCCCCCAGCTGGTGGAGCGGGCCGAGGCGCTGCGCGGGGTGCTGGCCCCCCGCCTGGCCGGTGTCATGGCCATGCTCAAGGCGGGCACCGACGTGGTGGTCTGTGCCCACGTCGGCCTCGACGGCCTGTCTCACGTCAAACGGATCTGGCGGGGGGGCCTGGTGAAGGTCGCGGTCAAGGTCGCCTTCTGGCGCATCCCGGCGGCAGAGATCCCCTCCGGCGAGGAGGCCCGCATCGACTGGCTGTTCGCCCAGTGGCGCCGGGTGGACGACTGGGTGTGCGCCCACCGCGCCGAGCCCTGCGCCGAGCCGGCGTGAGCGCCGGGCTCGTCTGGTTCCGGGCCGATCTGCGGCTGGGCGACAACCCGGCCTGGGCCGCCGCCACTGCGGCACACGAAACGGTGGTGGCGCTGTTCGTGATCGACCCCGTCCTCTGGGATGGCTCCGGGGAGCACCGCCGCAACCAGCTGGCGGCGCATCTGGGAGCGCTCGACGCCTCGCTGCGGGCCCGCGGAGGCCGGCTGCGGGTGCGGCGGGGCGACCCGGCCCGGGTGGTCCCTGCCGAAGCGGCCGCCGTTCGGGCAGAACGGGTCTACTGGAACGGGGACGCCACCCCGTACGCGGCACGGCGCGACGCCGCGGTGCGGGACGCGCTGGGCGATCGCGCAGAGGAGCACCCCGGGCGCTTCGTGCATGCCCCCGGGACCGTCCTCACCGGCGACGGCGGCCCCTTCAAGGTGTTCACCCCCTTCTACCGCGCCTGGCAGGCCCGTCCCTGGGACCCTTGGCCGGAGCCGGGCGCCGCTGGGGTGGCCGCCGACCCAGGCGACGGTGTCCCGCCGACGGGCCCGTCCCTGATGGCGCCGGGGGAGGAGGCGGCGGTCGAGCGCCTCGAGTCCTTCTTGGAGCGGGTGGATCGCTACCCGGAGGAGCGGGACCGGCCCGACCTCGACACCACCTCGCGCCTATCCGCCGACCTCAAGTTCGGGACCATCAGCCCGCGCGCCGTGGTGCGCCGCGTCGAGGGGCCCGGCGCGGGACGGGCGGCCTTCGTCCGCCAGATCGCCTGGCGGGAGTTCTACGCCCAGTTGCTGGCCGCTTTCCCCGAGACCCGCCGGAGGGCGATGCGTCCGGAGTACGACCGGGTGGCCTGGCGTCACGACCCCGACGGCTTGGCCGCCTGGGCAGAAGGGCGCACCGGCTACCCGATCGTCGACGCGGCCATGCGGCAGCTGCGGGCCGAGGGATGGGTGCACAATCGCACTCGGATGGTGGCCGCCTCCTTCCTCGTCAAGGACCTGCTCATCGACTGGCGGCTGGGGGAGCGCCACTTCCTCGACTGGCTGGTGGACGGAGACGTGGCGCAGAACGTGGGCAACTGGCAGTGGGTTGCCGGGACGGGAGCCGACGCCGCCCCCTACTTCAGGGTGTTCAACCCGGTGGCCCAGGGGATCCGCTTCGACCCCGAGGGCGAGTATGTGCGGCGGTGGGTGCCGGAACTGGCCGGTTTGCCCGTTCCGGCGATCCATGCCCCTTGGGAAGCGCCCCCGGAGGTGCTGGCCGCCGCCGGAGTGACCCTCGGCGTCACCTACCCCCCGCCCCTGGTGGACCATGCCGAGGCGCGCGAGGCCGTCTTGGCCGCCTTCGCGGCGGCGAAGAACGCGCCTCAATAGCCCCGGGCATCATCGCAATCCGCCGGTCCGCACATTCCAGGGCGATGACGCCGGTTCCCCTATTCGGGCGTGCTCCAGACGGCTCCGGCCCGCCTGACGGCGGGCCGGAGAGGGTGCGGTCGGCGGGAGCGGCTACGAGTCGCGCACGATGCCGGTGACCGTGATCGGCACGGGCAGCAGCGGGTCCTCCCAGCCTTCCATGGTCACGGTGATGTACTCGCGACCCTCGAGGATGCCGTCGGCCACGGTGGGGATCTCGAAGGTGCCGGTGGTGGATCCGGCGGGGATGTAGACGTTGCCCCAGATCATCTGCCACAGGGGCTGCGCCGGGTCGGGGATCCACCCGGACCACTGGTACATGAACTCCGGCGTGACGTCGTCGGTGTACAGGGTGGCCCTGCCCGCCACCTCACCGAAGCTCAGGCCGTACCAGAGGTCGAGGCCGAGCGGGAAGGAGAGGGTGGCGGTGAAGACCAGGGTGCCGCCCTCTGCCACCCGGTCGGTGGTGGCCTCGAAGGTCAGGGTGGGGGCCGGTTCGTCGTCGATCACCCGCAACGCCCCGCTGTACTGGCCCGTGGTCACCTGGGAGAGCGCCTTGATGAGCACCGCGTACTCACGGATCTGCGGGTCGAACTGGTCGTTGCCTTCGACGGTGATGGGGATGCCGGCTTCGGTCGTGCCCGGCGGCAGGACCAGGCGGTAGCCCTCCGAACCCGTGGGGGTGAGTACCGACACCCAGAGGACGGCGGGGCGGGTGATCTCGCCGCGGATCTCGAGCGGCAAGTACTCCACGCGCTCGCCGGGCCCGCCTTCGGGCACTTCGGCGGTGCCCACGCTCACCTGGGGCAGGGCGATGGGCGACGAGGCCGTGACCCCCGGGCGGCGGGAGTGGATGTCGAGCAGCCAGACGTGGCCCCGGCTCGTGCGCGAGATCAGTTCGATCCCGGTGATCTGGGACAGGTCGATGCCGTCCCGGGCTCTGGGGAGGTCGAAGCGCAGCGTCTGCGCCCAGATCTTGGCCAGCGGTGGGTTGGTCCCGGGCAGCGACGGAATCCGGTTCGCGGCGGGGAGGTCGATGGTCGACCCGCCCTGGTCGATGAGGCGCACCCCCAGTTCGGCCGAGTTGAAGGCCACATCGACGGCGAGACGCAGGTCCAGGTGGGAGGCCCGGGACAGGTCCCTGGCCTGGGGGAGGATCACACGAGCCGTTCCGCCGACCCGCCACCACTGCAACTCGAGGGCGAGCGGGCTGGGGGCCGACTCCGCCCCCATCATCGGGAGCCAGTGGGGCAGGCGGTCGAAGCCGACCGCGGCGCACTCCGACTGGAAGCCCCACTGGCCGGTGGCCACGTAGCCCCGGCAGGCCCGGGCCGACAGGCCCCAGGTGGCGATGAGGTCGGAGGTGCGGGGCTTGTAGACCAGGCCGCGCCGGCCGCCGAGGGCGTGGGTGAGCACCCGGGCCCGTCCCGCCGAAGCGGCCCGGACCTGGGAGCCGTCGAGCAGCGACGCCGCGTCGGCGTCGCGCTCCACTGCCACGTGCACCAGGGCGGCGATGTAGGTGGCGCCTACGGCCTGCTGCTCCTGGGGGGTCAGGCGCCCGGGACCTTCGGGCCCGCAGGTGGGCTCGTCGGCCGGACCGGCCCACAGCCAGTCGTCGTCGGCGGGCGCCTGGGCGAGGCCCGGGGTCCACTCGGTGTTGTAGAAGTTGTGGTTGGTACCGATCACCATCACCGCCGAGCGCAACGCCCGGTCGCGGGTGAGGTCGCGGCTGTCGTCGATGTACGTCTGGCCCTGCAGGTCGGACACGTCGCCGTCGCAGTAGGGGAGGATCACCGCGGTGGCGATGCCGGCGCCCACCTGGCGACCGAAGGAGGTCGGGCCGATGGGCACCAGGCCGACGATGGTGTACCCGTCGGCGGGGGAGGCGTCCACGGCGGCGCGCTCCACACCCTCGCCGCCGCGGCTGTGGCCGACGAGCACCACCTGGTCCAGGTCCACGGCGCCCTGGAAGATGCCGCCCCAGGGGTCGCCGCCGGCGGTGTTCCAGTCCGCCCAGAGGCCGAGGTGGTGGTGGATGAGGGCGGAGCGGGCGGCGGCGCCGCCGTCGGGCACCCAGCCGTCCTGGCCGTTGACGCCGTTGGCCGAGATGGAGACGGTCAGGTAGCCCTGGGAGGCCAGCAGTTCGGCCACGTAGCGATAACCCTGGTGGCTGGGGATGGGCAGCAGGCCTTCGGGGCAAGGCCAGTCACCGGTCACGAAGGGCTCCGGGTCGAGGCCGTAGCAGGTGCTGTGCCGCCCATGGAGGAAGAGGACCAGCGGCATCGGGCCGGGGGCGCCCACGGGGGCGACGACCTCGGCCAGGACCTCGAGGGGGGCGGGGAACTCATCCACCGCCAGGCCGTCGAGATCGTAGGACAGGATGGTCGAGGCGTAGGGGCCGGGCGTGCCGGGGTCGTCCTTGCCGGTGAGGGCGCGGGCCGGCAGGGGATCGAGGACCACGGGCTCGCGGACGATCGGCTCCACGGGGGTGGGCCCGTCGAGGCGCTGCCCGGACAGCCAGACGGCGGGGGAGCCGAGGGCGGCGCGGGCGGCCGGGGTCAGCGCCAGCTCCAGGCGCCCGTCGCGCTGCATCGGGTAGCCCAGGACGGCGTCGCCGTCGCGGAACTCGGGGCGGGCGTCGCGCAGAGGGAGAGCCTCGTCCGGGGTGTAGACGAGCACCGGGCCGGTGGCCCCGCCTTCCAGCGACCACCCGGGGCCGAGGTCGGGGCCCGCAGGGTCGTCGCCTTCCGCGGCGCCGCCT
>JALOLI010000315.1 GCA_025456165.1 Acidimicrobiia bacterium
AGATTCGGTTCGGAATCCCGGCAAGCGGCGGTATCGCGCCAGTCGGTCACAGTTAGGGTGATCAAGATCGGGTTCTTTTCTCTATGCCTGGCCGTGGAATGTGAAGTCGTTCACAAGCAAGCCTCACTAAAGATAGGGCGGAGGCGCAGGCTCGTCAACCGATTCCCTGAAAGCGCTTCCCAGGATCGCTCGCCCGGCCCAGCCGGGGAGTACGCTGGAGAGCGATGTCCATCCACGAAGAACTCGCCGCGGAATTGAAGGACGCAATTCGGGGACGCGATCGCCGGCGAATGGATGTGATCCGCCAGGTTGAGACCGAGGTGGCCCGGGCGCGCACCGAGCCCGGGTTCCGCGGGGACGTCGACGACGCCCTCTACCGCCGGGTCATCGGCGCCTACTGCAAGAAGATGGACAAGGCCCGCCTCGAGTTCGTCGCCGCCGGGGAACGGGGGCGGCCGCAGGCCGAGAAGCTGGCCTTCGAGGTCGAGTACCTGGGGCGGTGGCAGGCCCAGACTCTCGGCGAGGCCGCCACGCGTGACCTGGTCCGCGCCGCCATCGCCGAGCTCGGTGCCGCCGACCCGAAGATGGTCGGCCGGGTGATCGGCCAGGTCATGAAGGCCGCGGCGGGCACCGTCGACGGGGGCCTGGTCAACCGCCTGGTACGCGAGGAGTTGGGCGCCTCCTGAGCGAAGCGCTCAGCCGCCGCTCTCAATTCCCCGGGCTTCGGCGACGATGAGGAGATAATGGAGCCCATGCTCGCCGTCACCGCCGTGGTCACCGGGGTCGGGTCCTTGATGGGCCTGCTGTTCGCCGCCCAGGTGCGGGCGCGCGAGATCGCCGACGACAACCGGGAAGCGGTGCGCCGCAGTTTCGGCGCCTGACCCGCATCCTTCCCCTCCCGCGGGGGCGGGAGGGGATTGAGGGGAGGGAAGGAGTTGTCTTGCTTCCCCCTCTGGGTTCGGCCTGGGGCCTCACCCATCTCCCCCGCCCCCGCGGGGGAGAAGAAGTTCAGCCGGCGGCGGCCTTCTTGCGACGGGTGGCCTCGACGCTGGCCTGCAGGGCCTCCATGAGATCGACCACCCCGGCCGGCGGCTTGGTCTCGGACCCCACCACCTCGGCACCCTCCACCTTGCGCCGCGCCAGTTCCCCGACGGCCTCGCGGGAGTCGTCCACCCAGGCCGAGGGGTCGAAGGGAGCAGTGAGGTTGTCGATGATCATCTCCGCCATCGCCAGCTCCTCGGGCCGGGCCTCTACCTCCTCGGCCAGGATCTCGAAGTCGGGCTCGCGGATCTCATCGGGCCAGAACATGGTCTCGAGGAGGAGCACCCCTTCTTCGGGGCGCAGGGTGGCCGGGTACTCGCGCTCCCGGAGAGCGACCCGCGCCAGGCCCACCACCTGCCGGTCGCGCAGCGCCTCCAGGAGCAGGCGGTACGCCTTGAGCCCGGCCTTCTCCGGCACCAGGTAGTACGACTGCCGGTAGTAGATGGGGTCGATCTCCGCTGAGGCGACGAACTGCACCACGTCCACCGTCCCGCCACGGCGGGCCTTGAGGGCGGCCTCCAGTTCGTCGTCGGTGAACACCACGAAGCGGTCGGGCTCCACCTCGTACCCCTTGACGATGTCCTCCCAGGCGACTTCCTCGCCGTCGGTCTCGGCCACTCGCTTGTAGCGGACGCGGGCGCCGTCGCCGCGCCGCAGCTGCCGGAAGCTGGGGCGGAGGTTCTCGGTGGCCGGGTAGAGGGCGACCGGGATCGTCACCAGGCCGAAGGAGATGGCGCCTTTCCAGACTGGGCGGGGCATAGGGGCTCCAGGAGGGGGCGCGCCGGATGATAAGGGGGGGCTCGCGGCTGTGCCCGCCCGGCTAGCGTTCGGCGTCCCGCACCTGCACCACCGTGGCCGAACCCGACACCACTCTCCGCCTCCCCGGCTCCGCGGCTCCCCGGCTCGACCGGCGGACCGTGGTGGTGTTCGCCGTGGCCGTGGTGCTGCTCGTGGTCTTCGAGTACTGGGGACTGCCGTCGAGTTTCCAGGGCACCTCGCTCCACACCGGCCTGGCGGACGCCCTGGGCCAGGGCTACCGGCCCTACTTCGACCTGCTGCCCTACCAGTACTGGGGGGTGAGCTCGGTGGTGCTGCGGGTGTTGGTGCCGCTGGCGGTGATCACGCTGGTGCTGCGGGAGTCCCCCCGCGACTGGGGCTGGCGATTCCCCCGGGACTGGCACCACATCTGGCCCTACGTGGTGTTCCTGGCGGTGATGGTGCCGGTGCTCTTCGGCGCCTCCGCCCTTGGCTCCTTCCAGCGGAAGTACCCCTTCTACGACCAGGCGGTCCTCGGCGGCTGGCACTTCTGGGGTTGGCAGCTCTTCTACGGCCTCCAGTTCCTCGGCGTGGAGGCCTTCTTCCGGGGTTTCCTGCTCTTCGGCCTCTACCCCCGCCTGGGCTGGAACGCCATCCCGGTGATGGCCATCCCCTATGTGATGATCCACTTCGGCAAGCCGATGCCGGAGACCTTCGCCGCCATCGTCGCCGGGACGATGCTCGGCTACCTGGCGCTGCGCTCGCGGTCGTTCCTGTGGGGGGCGCTGCTCCATTGGTCGGTGGCCATCACCATGGACGCCTTCGTGATCGGCCGG
>JALOLI010000316.1 GCA_025456165.1 Acidimicrobiia bacterium
GCCGTCGGCGCCTACCTCGGCCACCGCCGCCGCCAGGCGCTCGGCGGCCAGGTCGACCTCCTGCGGGGTGATGATGAGCGGGGGACCGAGCACGACCACGTCGCCGGCCACCCCGTCGGCGCAGCCCTTGGAGGAGTAGACCAGCAAGCCCCGGCGGCGGGCGGCCGCCACCACTCGCTCGATGATCCGCTTCCCCGGCGGGAAGGGCTCCTTGGTATTGCGGTCCGCTACCAGTTCGACGCCGGCGAGCAGGCCCCGGCCGCGGATGTCACCCACCATGGCCTCGCCGTACAGGGCGCCGGCCAGGGCCGCCAGCAGTTGCGGGCCGCGGGCCGCCGACGCCTCCACCAGGCCCAGTTCACGGAGGCGCCGCAGCACCGCCCGGCCCACCGCCGCCCCCACCGGATGATGGGAGAAGGTGAGCCCGTGCACGAAGCCGCCGCCCGCCAGCACCGTCTCGTGCACTTCGCCCGAGGCGACGCACAGGCCCAGGGGCCAGTAACCACTCGACGCCCCCTTGGCCGCCACCAGGATGTCGGGGGCGATCCCCCAGTGGTCCATGGCGAACCAGGCCCCGGTGCGCCCGAAGCCGGTCATCACCTCGTCGGCGATGAGCAGCACCCCGTGGCGGCGGCACACCTCGGCGACCGCCGGCCAGTAGTCGTCCGGAGGCACCGCCGCCCCGGTGGTGGCGCCCCCGATGGGCTCGGCGACGAAGGCGGCCACACGCTGCGGGCCGAGTTGGACGAGGGTGCGCTCCAGTTCGGCGGCGTGCCAGAGGCCGCAGCCGTTCGGGTGCCCGGGGGCGGGGCAGCGGTACTCGGTGACCGCGGGGACGTGGACGGCGTGCCCCAGCCAGGGCTCATAGGGAGCCCGCAGCCGGGGCCGCCCGGAAGCATCGAGGGCGCCGCGGGTGTTGCCGTGATAGGAGAGGCGGCGGGCCACGATCACCGTGCGCTCCGCCTCGCCTCGCGCCAGGTGGTAGGCCCGGGCCAGCTTGAGGGCCGTCTCCACCGCCTCGGAACCCCCGCTGACCGGGAAGACCCGGGAGCGGGGCACCGGGACCACCTCGGCCAGTTCGGCGGCGTAGGCCTCGAGGGCCTCGGTGGTGAAGGCGGACCCGTGCACGTAGGCCAGGCGGCCGGCCTGGTCGGCCAGGGCGGCGGCCACTGCCGGGTCGCCGTGGCCGATGCCGACCACTATCGCCCCGCCGGCGGCGTCCAGGTAGCGGTTGCCGGCGGCGTCTTCGATCCAAACGCCTTCACCCCGCACCGCCATCGGCGGGTCGGTGGCCCGGCGGAAGACGCCGCTCGTCACAGGTACACGCGCTCCGGGTCGAGCGCTCGCAGTTCCGCCAGCTCCGCTTCGGTGGGCGGCGGGGTCTCCTCCAGGTCGGCGGCCACCGCGAGGTCCCAGCCGCAGGCGGCCCGCGCCTCCTCCACGGTGGCGCCGGGATGGAGCGCGGTGAGGGTCATCTCCCCCGCGACGAACCGGTAGATCCCCAGCTGGGTGATCACCGTGTCGGGGCCGCCGCCGGTGGCCTGCCGGCCGGGGACGTGCCCCGGGCTGGTGACGAAGTCGAGGCGGGGCACGAACGAGCGGGCCGATTGGGACACGATCACGAACACCTTGCGGGCCAGCAGGGCGATCTCGCAGGCGCCCCCCGATCCGGGCAGCCGCACCTTGGGCTGCGCGTAGGGGCCGATGACGGTGGTGTTGATCGACCCGTTGCGGTCGATCTGGGCGGCCCCCAGGAAGGCGACGTCCACCCGCCCGCCCTGCAGGTAGAAAGCGAAGAGGTCGTACTGGGAAGCCACCGCCCGGGCCCCGGCGACCAGGCAGGGGTCGCCGATGGAGATCGGCAGGCGCTCCGGCCGGGACCCGACCGCCCCCGACTCATAGACCAGTTCCAGGCTCGGTTCGACGGTGCGCTGCGCCAGGCTGCACGCCAGGTTGGGCAGGCCGATACCGACGAAGCACATCCGCTCCCCGGCGAGGCGCCGGGCGGCGGCCACCACCATCAACTCGTTCGCAGTCCAGGTCACCGATATCTCCCGTAGTTGACCGGCGCCGCCCAGGCGTCGCCCGGCGCCAGCGCCGCCCAGCGCTCGGCGCCCAGGCGGGCCCGGTACTCGGCGTGATCGGCCAGGCCGTAGACCCATTCCTGCAGCCAGGCCTCAAGAGCGGCCGGGTCGCGGCTGATGGGCTCCCAATCGAGGTAGAACCGGTTGTCCCGGTCGTAGTAGCCCTGGGCGAAGGAGGGATGGCAGCCGCCGGGGGCCTCCACCACGGCGTCCACAATGGGGGCGGGGATGAGGGTGCGGTTGGGGTCGGAGCGCACCAGCGACTCGGGCACCACCTCCTCGCACACCACGATCACCCGGCGGGCGGCGAAGGCGGCCTCCTTCTGGCAGCCGAGGAGCCCCCAGACCTGGGCGTCGCCTTCGGCGGTGGCCCGCTGCACGGCGATGATGGCGACATCGGGGTTGAGGGGCGGCACGGCGTAGACCGTCTCCCCGTCGTAGGGCCCGGCCATGGGGACGATGCGGGGGTTGGCGGCCGGCAGGTCGCTGCCGGCGTAGGAGCGCAGCGGGAAGAAGGGCAGGCCGGCCGCCCCGGCGGCGTAGCGGCA
>JALOLI010000043.1 GCA_025456165.1 Acidimicrobiia bacterium
GGCGCAGCGTCTCGCTGCCGCCTTCCTCGACTGCCTGGGCCGGCGCACCCCCGAAGGCCTCGCCTACCGGGTCGACCCCGACCTCCGGCCGGAAGGGCGGTCCGGCCCCCTGGCCCGCACCGTCGACTCCTATCGGGCCTACTGGGAGAGATGGGCCCGCCCCTGGGAGTCACAGGCCCTCATCAAGGCCCGCGCCGCCGCCGGTGACCCGGGACTGGGCCGGGCCTTCGTCGAAGCGGCCGAGCCGTTCGTATACCCCGAGACCCTGGCTCCCGACGCGGTGCGCGAGGTGCGCGCCATGAAGGCCCGGGCCGAAGGCATGGCGGCCCGGCGCGGGGATGAGATCAAGCGCGGGGTGGGCGGCCTCCGCGATGTCGAGTTCGCCGTCCAGTTGCTGCAACTGGTCCACGGGCGGGCCGACCCCTCGCTGCGCCGCCGCCACACCCTGGAGGCGCTCCGGGCTCTGGGCGCCGCCGGTTATGTGAGCCCCGACGACGCCGGCGCCCTGGAGGACGCCTACCGCTGGCTGCGCGACGTCGAGCACCGCCTGCAACTCGCCGAGTTGCGGCGCACCCACCAGATCCCCGTCGCCGCCGCCGCCCGGGACCGCCTGGCCAAGGCCATGGGCTACCGCGACGGCCCCGGCTCCTCCGCCCGCGAGCGCTTCGATGCCGACCTGGTGGCCCGCCGGGCGGCGGTGCGCGCCATCCACGAGCGCCTGTTCTACCGGCCCCTGCTGGAGGCGTTCGCCGCCTCCCCCGCCGCCGGGATCACCGCGGAGGGGGCGGCCCGCCAGCTCGCCGCCCTGGGGTTCCTGGACGCCGCCGGCGCGGCAAGGGCCTTCGACGAACTGACCGCCGGGCTCTCGCGCCGCAGCCGTCTAATGCAGCAACTCTTGCCGCTGATGCTGGGCTGGCTGTCGGACTCCCCCGACCCCGACCTGGGCCTGGAGCAACTGCGGCTGCTCGTGGCCGAGGCCCCCGACCACGCTGCTCTGATCGCCGCCCTGCGAGACAGCCCGGTGGCGGCGGAGCGGCTGTGCACCCTCCTCGGCACCAGCCGCCTGCTGGGCCGCCTGCTCGACCGCCTGCCGCCGGCATTGTCCCGGCTGGGCGACGACGCCGCCCTGGCCGCCTTCCCCGGCCGTGATGCTCTCATCGCCGAGGCCACCCGCCGCAGCGCGGTCCGCCCGCGCTGGGAGGAGTCCGTCACCGCCGGCCATCGCTTTCTGGAGGCCCAGGTCCTGTGGCTCGCCGCCCAGGACCTCGTCGGCGGCGCCGACGCCTCCGTGATCGGCGCGCGGCTCAGCGACCTGGCCGACGCCGCCGTCGCCGGGGCCCTCGACGCGGCCCGCCGCCGGGCCGCTGCCTCCGGGCCGCCGCCGCCGCCGCTGGCGATCATCGCCATGGGCCGCTGGGGCGGCCGGGAGTTGAACTACGCCTCCGACCTCGACGCCCTGGTGGTCTACCGGGCCGGGCACGATCCCGGCGCCGACCAGGAGGCGGCCGTCCGGGTGGCCGCCCTGATGCTCGAGGCCCTGGGGCCCGGCGGCCCCCTGGGGCCCGCCCTGACCCTCGACCTGGCCCTCCGCCCCGAGGGCAAGCAGGGCCCCGCCGCCCGCTCCCTCGACGCCTTCACCGCCTACTGGGAGCGCTGGGCGGAGACCTGGGAGCTGCAGGCGCTGCTGCGAGCCCGCCCTGCCGCCGGGGACCCCGGCCTGGCCGCCGAGTTCCTGGCGGCGGCGCAAGCCCGGGTGTACCGGGAAGGCCTCGGCCCCGACCAGGAGCGGGCGGTGCGCCACATGAAGGCCCGCATCGAACGGGAGCGCATCCCCGCCCAGGAGGACCCCCTCTTCCACACCAAGCTGGGACGCGGCGGCCTGGCCGACGTCGAGTGGGCGGTCCAGTTGCTGCAACTCCGCCACGGGCATGCCGAGCCGGCGGCTCGCGTCCCCGGCACCCTCGATGCCCTGGACGCCCTGGAGGCTGCCGGGCACCTCCCCTCGGAGCGGGCGGCCGCCCTGCGCACCGCCTACCGCCTCTGCGCCCGGGTGCGCAACCGCCTCTTCCTGCAGGAGGGGCGGCCCCGCGACTCGCTGCCCGCCGATCCTGCTGCGGTGACCCGCCTGGCAAGGTCCCTCGGTTACGAGGGCAACCCCCGCTCCGGCCTGCGCGAGGAGTACCGCCGGGTCACCCGCCGGGCAAGGCGCGCCTTCGAGGGGGTCTTCTACGGGGAGGCGGGGGCGAAGGACTGACCCGCCGGGTCACAGGGCGGCGGCCAGGGCCCGCACCCGCCCCATGAGAGCGGCGAACTCCGCCGGGAGCAGAGCCTGGGCCCCGTCTACCAATGCGGTCTCCGGCGCAGCGTGCACGTCGATCATGACGCCGTCGGCGCCCGCTGCCAGCGAGGCGAGGGTCAGCGGCGCCACCAGGTCGCGCCGACCGGAGGAGTGCGACGGGTCCACGATCACCGGCAGGTGGCACAGGGACTTGGCCAAGGGGATCGCCGAGACGTCGAGCGTGTTGCGGGTCTGGGGCTCGAAGGTGCGGATGCCCCGCTCGCAGAGCACGATGCGGGAGTTCCCTTCCTTGTAGATGTACTCGGCGGCGTCGAGCCACTCCTCGATGGTCGCGGTGAAGCCCCGCTTGAGCATCACCGGCTGCGACTGGCGGCCCGCCTCGGCCAGCAGCGTGAAGTTGGACATGTTGCGGGAGCCGATGCGGATCATGTCGGCGCATCCGGCGACGAGCTCCACATCGCGCGGGTCCACGACCTCGGCCACAAAGGGGAGGCCGAAGCGCTCGCGCGCTTCGACCAGCAGTTCCAGGCCGGCACGCCCCAGGCCCTGGAACGAATAGGGAGAGGTGCGCGGCTTGAAGGCGTCGCCGCGGAGGATGGCCGCCCCGGCGGCTTGCACCGCCTCCGCCGCCGCAAAGAGCTGCTCCCGGCCCTCCACGGCACAGGGCCCGGCGATCACGGTGAACCCGCCGCCCCCGATGGCCGCGTCGCCCACCCGGACGACGCTCCGGTCGGACTGGTACTCGCGGCTCACGAAGCGGAAGGGGGCGGTGAGGGGAAACACCCGCTCTACTCCAGGGAAGGCTTCCCAAGGCAGCGGCGGCACGGCTTCCGCGTCGCCCGCGGCCACCAGCACGGTGCGGCCGGCGCCGGAGGCCATCTCCACCTCGGCGCCCCCGGAGAGCAGGCGATCCGCCACCCGCTCGGCGTCGCCGGACGCGGCCGCAGGGCTCATCACGATGATCAGCGACCGGCCGCCGTTCCTACTCGAAGCCAACTGCTACTCCCGGGGTTCCCCGTCGGGAAGATAGTCCGCCCCCGGCGCTGCCCGGCCCGGAACGGGCTCGGACGCGATTGGGGGCCCCTGCCGGGGCCCCCAACGAGGTGACGGGAAGATCAGTACTCCACCATGGGCGGCAGGCCCTTGGCATGAGCCACCCAGCGGGTCACCATGGACTCGGTGGGCAGCCGGCGGACCAGGCGCTTCTTCTCGTTGGTCTCGGTCATCTTGGCCAGCAGGCTGGCGGCGTTGCGGGAGCGCAACTCCTTGACCGTGTCGACCCCGGCCGCCTCGAGCAGGTCGGAGTACTCCTCCCCCACGCCCTTGACCCGGAAGAGGTCGGCCCGGTTCACCCATTCCAGGATCTGGTGCTCGCTGAACCCGGAAGCCGCGGCCAGCTCCTTGCGCCCCTTGCGAGTGGCGCCCGCCTTCAGGAGGGCCTCGGTGGTGCGCACACGCAGCTTGCGCAGCGTCGTGGCGTTCTTGACCCCGATTCCCTCGATCGCATCGATGGACGCCATGGTGCTCCTTTTGCTCGGCTCGCGCCGCCGGCCGTCCTCTCCGCGCGGCGCAGGCAGCATACCCCACCGGTGCCACCGGCTCTCAGGGGCGGCGAGGGACGTCGTCCGGGGTGTCGATGTCGGCCGGGGCCGGGAAGCCGAACCGCACCTCGTGCACCCAGGCCGGGTGGGCTTGCAGCAGCGACGCGGCCCCGGCGTCACCGCTGAGGCTCATCAACTGCCCCCACAGGGGCCGGGCCACCAGCACCGGATTGCCTCTCTGGTACCGATAGACCGGGACGATGGCAGGCCGGCCGCTCTCCTCGGCCCCGGCCAGCAGCGCCGCCGGCACCTCGGGGGGAACCTGCGGCTGATCGCCCAGGGCGACGAAGGCCGCCTCGAAGCGGGAGTCGCGGGTCAGAAAGTCGAAGCCCACCCGAAGAGAGGAGGCGAACCCCTCCTCCCAGCCGGGGTTGATCACCACCAGGGCAGGCCCGAAGTCGACCCGGTCGAGGATGTCCTCGGCGTAGGCGCCGAGCACCACCACCACCCCGTCGACCGGCCAGGAGGACACCGCCGAGATCGAGCACTCCAGCAGCGGCCTCCCGCCCCAGTCGAGCAACTGCTTGGGGCGGGCCATGCGGCGGGAGCCTCCGGCGGCGAGCACCAGGACGGCGGTGGGCAGAGAATCACCTTCCGGGTCGGGACTCCCCCACGATAGAGGCCGTGCCCCGCGGAGCAGCGCGGCTCAGCCCTCGCGACAGAGGCCGATGACCCGCGGCCTGCCCTCTTCGTAGGAGAAGTGGACCAGCCAGGCCGTCTGGTCGAGGCGCTCCGGACCGATCAGGTCGGCCCCGATGCTGATGAAGTGCAGGTTGGTGAACTCCACCGGGATCACCGTCGAGGGCACCGCCGGCCGGTCGGGAGCCAATTCCATGCGGGGGTGGTCGTAGGCGTCGACCACCCCTGCGGCCACTGCGGTGTCGAAAGTGCCCCGCAGATCGGCGTAGGCCGGGTTGCGCCCCTTCCAGATCAGCATCTCGGCATCGTCCCAGAGCCGGGCGACTCTGTCCGGCGAGTAGTGGAGCGGAGCCCCGTGGTGGGCCACCCATAGGCCGTGGCCGGAGATCAGGTCGGCCAGCGGGGCCCGCACCCGCAATGCCTCGACGAACCGCTCCAGCAACTGCCATGCCGCCCGGTCCTCGGCGAAGAAGGCCCGGTCGAGGTGCTCGGTGAGGTGCACCGCCTCCACCCAGGCCCGGCCTTCGTCGGTGATTACTTCGAGCCACTGCCGCCCGGCCGCCTGGGCGCGCCGACCGGTGCTCTTGATCCGGGCATCGGTGGCCAGGTAATGGTGCACCACTTCCCCGCCCCCCGCCGAGCGGAACGCCGGAACCTTCGCCCCTTGAGCGGCCATGACGATGGCCATGAGCCGGCCCCGCCGGGTGAAGGTGGCGGGCAGGCCGCGCCGCACCGCCAGCCCCACGTTGAGGGCGCCGCCGAGCAGCAGGGACCAGATGACCGCCCCGCCCAACAACGCCAGAGGGACCCGCAACACGTGCAGCGATTGCACCAGCGTGTTGAGCAGGGCGCCCGAGCTGCCGAAGGCGGGCACCGCCACTCCGGAGCCGGCCGGAGGGCGCCACTGCAGAATCGCCGCGGCCGGCACGTCGCCCGGGCCCTCCTGGATGGTGATGGTCACCGTCGCCTGGTCCTCCTGGCCCGCCGGATCGGCCACCCGGTAGGCAAAGGCCACCGTGCCCGCCCAATCGGCCGGCGGCCGGAACACCACGGTGCCTTCGACCGCGTCGGCCGAGCCCACAGACGGAGCCTCCACCGCCACCAGGGTCAGCGCCTCTCCTTCAGGATCGGCGTCGTTGCCCAGCACCGGCACCACCACCACGCCGTCGTCCCCGAGGTCGTCGCGGCCCACGACTACGGCGTCGTCCTGGGCCTCGGGCGGAAGATCGGTCAAGTCCTCCACTATCCAGAGGAAGGTGGCCGAGGCCGAGCCGCCGGCCGGGTCGGTGACCTTCAGAGTCACCGCGAACGAGCCGGGGGTCGTGGGCGTGCCCGAGATCACCCCGGTGGCCGGGTCGATGGCCAGGCCGGGGGGCAGCCCGGAGGCGAAGTAGGCCAGCGGCCCTCCCCCGGGGCTGGTGGCGGCGATGGCGAGAGAGGCATCCTCCCCCACCTTCCCCGATTGGTTGCCCACCGGGTCGATCTCCGGCGCCCCGGGCTCGGTCACCACCCAGGTGAAGGAGTCGCCGTCGCTCGCCCCGCCGGCGCGCACGGTGACCGTCACGGTGAAGGCGCCCGCTTCGCCCAGGATGCCACCGAGGCGCCCCGAGGCGTCGAGCGAGACGCCCGGCGGCAGGCCGGACGCCGACCAGGCCACCGGGTCGCCGTCGGGATCAGTGGCGGTGAGGGTCGCCGCCACGGCGTCGCCCACCTCCCCGGTTCGATCGGGGAGCGAGCCGAGGATCGGGGCCCGGTCCACATCGCCGATCGACCAGGTGAAACTGCCGCCCGACGCCAGGACGGGGCTGCCGTCGTCGGACGCCGCCACGGTGACCCGGTAGGGCGACCCGGCAGCCACCCCGAAGTCGAGCACCCCCGAGATGACGCCGGTGCCCGGGTCGATGGTGAGGCCCGGCGGCAGCCCCACCGCCGTCCAGGTCAAGCCGTCGCCGTCGGGATCGGACCCGACGACGGGCAGCGTCACCGCCGCCCCTTCCGGGTCGGTGCGGTCGTCGGGCACCACTACGACCGGGGCCCGGTTGGTGTCGGCCACCGCCCAGGAGAACGCAGCCAGTCCGGAGAGAGACGGGCTCCCATCGTCGCGGGCCGTCACGGTGACTCGATAGGTCCCGGCGGTGCTGAAGCCCAGTTCGCCGGAGATCTCCCCGGTTGCCGAGTCCATGGCGAGGCCGGGCGGCAGGCCCGCCGCCGACCAGGTCAGGTGGTCGCCGTCGGGGTCGAAGCCCGCCATTAGGAGGGCGATCACCTCGCCTTCGGCGCTGCTCTGCGGGCCGGGGTCGACGACCTCCGGGGCCCGGTTGGTGCCGGTCACCTGCCAGCCGAAGCTGATCTGGGACGAGAGGGAAGGAACGCCGTCGTCGGTGGCGGTCACGGTGACGGGATAGGTCCCGGCCGTGTCGTAGCCGAGGGTCCCCGTGACGGTGCCGGTGGCGGGGTCCATGGACAGCCCCGGAGGCAGTCCCGCCGCCGACCAGGAGATGGAGTCGCCGTCGGGGTCGAAGCCCGTCAGCGCCAGGCTCACCGCGGCTCCCTCGGCGGAGACCGGGTTCCCCGGATCCAGGATCTGCGGCGGCCGGTTGGTGTCGGCCACCGTCCAGAGGAACGCCACACCCGCGGACAGCGAGGGCGCGCCGTCGTCGGTGGCGGTCACCGCCACCGCATGGGGCGACCCGGCCGAGGCCTCGTAGGACAGCGTGCCGGAGATCATCCCCGTCGCCGGGTCGATCACGAGGCCCGGGGGCAGGCCCGTGGCCGACCAGGTCACGGTGTCGCCGTCGGGGTCGACGCCGGAAAGGGCCAGCAGCACCGTCTGCCCCTCCGCTCCGCGTTGCGGCCCGGGGTCGGTGACCAGAGGCGGCCGGTTGGTGTCGGCCACCGTCAGGTTGAAGGTGACCGACCCTGAGAGGTTGGGGATCCCGTCGTCGGTGACCCTCAGGGTGACGGCGTAGGGGGACCCGACCGACGCCTCGAACGACACGGTGCCGGAGATCACGCCGGTCGCCGGGTCGATCGTCAGGCCCGGGGGCAGGCCCGTGGCCGACCAGGTCAGGGCGTCGCCGTCGGGGTCCGAGGCGATTGGAGCCACGGTCACCGGGTCTCCCTCGGCCGCCCAGCGGTCTCCCGGATGGAGCACCTGCGGGGGGCGGTTGGTGTCGGCCACCGCCCACGAGAACGACGCCCCCGACGACAGAGGCGGCACCCCATCGTCGGTGACGGTCACGGAGACGCCGTAGGGCGAGGCCGCCGACGCCTCAAAGGACAGGGTCCCGGAGATGACCCCGGTCGCCGGGTTGATCGACAGCCCCGGAGGCAGGCCGGCAGCCGACCAGGTGAGAACGTCGCCGTCGGGGTCCGAACCTGCCATCGCGAGGATCACACCGGCCCCTTCGGCGTCCGTCCGGTCACCGGGCGGCTGGGCCAGCGGCGGACGGTTGGTGTCGGCCACCCCCCAGGCGAACGACACCTCA
>JALOLI010000317.1 GCA_025456165.1 Acidimicrobiia bacterium
GGCATCACGCTGGCCATGGCGCTGGGCGGCATGGCCTCCTCCACCGCCGGCGGGGTGAAGTCGCTGCGCGTCGGCCTGGCCCTGAAGATGCTCAAGGACCAGGTGCGCTCGGTGCTGCTGCCCGATCGGGCGGTCGTGTCCCAGGCCTACTACCAGGGGGGGCGGAAGCGGCTGACCCCGGCCCTGGGGCAGGCGGTGCTGCTGGTGTCGCTGCTCTATGTGACGCTCTACCTGGCCGGGGCGGTCGCCGGCCTGGCCTACGGCTACCCCCTGCAGGAGGCCCTGTTCGAGTCGGTCAGCGCCTCGGCCAATGTGGGCCTGTCGGTGGGCATCACCTCACCCGGCATGCCGGTGATGCTCGAGGTCACCTACCTCCTGCAGATGTGGCTCGGCCGCCTGGAGTTCGTGGCCGTGTTCGCCCTGTTCGGGTTCGTGGTGGCGGCGGTGAAGGGGAGATGACGCGGCGCCTCGCCCTCGCCCTGCTCGCCCTCCTGGGCGCGATGCTGCTGACGGCTGCTCCGGCCGGGGCCGACGGAGGCTCGGTACCTGCCCATTTCGACGGGGTCGCCGTGGCCGATCTCCTGGCCGACTCCGGGGCCTACTCCGGGCAGATCGTCGTCGTGGGCGGCGAACTGGTGGGTGACTTCGGCGAGCGCCGCGACGGGACGGTGTGGACCCAGTTGAACGGCGACCCCTACGCCGAGGCTCCCCTCCATGGCGGCGGCGGCCTCGCCGGGGTCAACCTCGGAATCGGGGTTCGCTTCCCGGCGGAGGTGTGGCCCGGCTTCGATTCGCCTGGCGGCTACCGGCAGCGCGGCCCGGTGGTGGAGGTGACCGGGGTGTGGCGCTTCCACGACCCAGATCGGGGCGGGGAGACCTACCTCGATGCCACCGGGGTGGTGCTGCTCGCCGCGCCGCTGGCCCTGGAGGAGGGGGTGCGCTGGCTGCCTCTGGGGCTGGGCCTGGGCTTCCTGGGCGCGGCGGGGGCGCTCACCCTGGCGGCCCGGCGCCGACGCGGCGCCTGAGGTCATTCCTCCCCGCGCAAACGCCGGCGCTCCTCCTGCTCGCGGCGCTTGCGGGCGTAGTACTCCTCCTGGGCCCGGCGGCGGGTGCGCCGGACCACCAGCCAGAGGCCTGTCATCATCGCGACGAAGACGACCCACACGATCCACTCCGCCCCCTCGGGCAGGCGGAAGCCGCTCTCTTCGGCCTGGGCGAGCAACCGGAGGGGGATCACGGTGGGGTTAGCCTAGGTGCCATCCATGAGCGAGGTCTGGCTCGTCCGCCACGGTGAGACCACGGCCAACGCCGCCGGGGTCTGGCAGGGCCACGGCAGCGTCGGCCTCAGCGAGCGCGGCCGGGAGCAGGCGGCGCTGGTCGGGGAGCGCGTGCGGCGCATCGCCTTCGATCTGGTGGTGGCCTCCGACCTGGAGCGCACCCGGCAGACCGCCGCCGCCGCCGGCTTCGACCCCGAGTTCGACCCTTCCTGGCGGGAGATGGACATCGGCCGCTGGGAGGGCCTGACCCGGGAGGAGGTCGTCGCCCGCTACGGGGACGAACTGCGGGCCCTGGCCGCCGGGGAGGACACGGCCGCCGGCGGGGGGGAGACCTGGGGCGGGTTCTGCGCCCGGGCGGATGCCGCGCTGGGCGCCCTGGGGCGGCGACTGGGCCCCGGGCAGCGCGCCCTGGTGGTCACCCACGGTGGGACGATCCACGCCCTGGCGGCAGGCCTCCTCCGCTTCCGCTCGCGAGGGCGGCCCTGGCCGGTCGACCACGGCGAGAACACCTCGCTCACAGTCCTGGTGTCCGAAGGAGGGCCCTGGCGGGTGCGCGCCCTCAACGACGCCGCCCATCTGGGCAAGGCCCCCGCCCCGGACCCGGAGACGACGGTGGTAGGCCTGGCCCGCCACGGGGAGAGTGAGGCCAACACCGTCGGTGTCTGGCATGGGGTCACCGACGGGCCGCTGAGCCCGCGGGGAAGGGGGCAGGGGGCGGAGTTGGCGGTCCGCTACGACAGCGTGGACCACCTCTACAGCAGCCACCTGCAGCGGGCTCGCCTCACCGCTGCCTCCTTCGGAGCGGGACGGCGCCTGGAGCCCTCGGTCCGCGCCGATCTGCACGAGATGGACTACGGCCGGTGGGAGGGCCTCACCTCGGAGCAGATCCAGGACCTGTTCCCCGACGATTGGGCCGCCAACTACGTGCACGGCGGCGACCTGCCCCGGGGGCGCACCGGGGAGACGGCCGCCGGGGCCGCGGCCCGCATGCGGCAGGCGGTCGAGGAGATCGCCGCCGCCCACCCGGGCGGGCGGGTGCTGGCCTTCAGCCACGGCGGGGCCATCCGGGCCTGCGTCGGGGGCATCCTCGGGCTGGGGGCGGCGGCCCGCGACCTGCTGGAGAGCCCGGACAACGCCTCGGTCACCCATCTGCGGGTGGGGCGGAGCGGCATCGTCGTCGCCGACTACAACTCCGGCGTAGTGTGAGCGGTGCCGTGCGGGTGCTCCTCGTCACCAACGACTATCCCCCCAAGCCCGGAGGCATCCAGCAGTACCTGGGCAATGTGGTGGCCGCCTTCCCCGGCGAGGTGCGAGTGCTGGCCCCGGCCGACGAGGGCACCGACCCGC
>JALOLI010000318.1 GCA_025456165.1 Acidimicrobiia bacterium
GACATCTCGAGGAGCACGTCCACCCCATCGCCATCGGTGGCCGCCATGACTTCGGCTTCCAGGTCGACCCGGGTCGGGTTGAACACCGCCTCGGCTCCCATGGCCCGGGCCATCTCGAGGCGGTAATCGCTGACGTCGGAGGCGAGCACGGAGCGGGCGCCGAGGGCTCGGGCCGCCGCGATCGCCATGACCCCCACCGGGCCGCAGCCGGTGACCAGCACCTTGCGGCCGGCCACCGCGGGCGTGGCGGCGGTGTGCACCGCGTTGCCGAAGTTCTCCTGCAGCGAGGCGATGGACAGTGGCATGCCCGGTGGGTCCGGCCAGCAGTTGACCTCCGGCACCGCCACGAACTCGGCGAAGACGCCGTCGCGGTGGACTCCCAGGATGCGGGTCTGCGCGCACAGATGGCCGCGCCCGGTGCGGCACAGGACGCAGGTGCCGCAGACCACGTGCGACTCCACCGAGACCAGGGTGCCCAGAGGGGGGCCGGAGGCGCCGTCGCCGTGGGCCACGACGACGCCGCACATCTCGTGCCCGACCACCAGCGGCGGGACGATGCGTTCGGCCGCCCAGGGGTCCCAGCTGCGGATGTGGAGGTCGGTGCCGCAGATCGAGGCCGCCTTCACCTGGAGGAGCACCTCGCCCCGCCCCGGCCGCGGCGGAGGAACCTCACGCATCTCAAGGCCGGGGCCGGGGCCCGGCTTCACTACGGCGCGCATCTCCATCACCATAACGGCAACCCGGGCCGGCGGCAGGGCCGAACGCGGGCAAACGCCGGCCGAAACGCCCGGCTCCGCCATACTGGCGGCATGCGCCGATGCCTCCTGATCGCTGCCGTGGTCGCCGCGGCTTCGGCCTGGCCCGCCGTTCCGGCCGCAGGTGCCCCGCCGGCGGGAGCCGCGGTGGTGGTGCGCCCCCGCATCGACTCCACCATGCCGGACCGCTTCGGCCTCGACGCCGACGGGGACGGCCTGCTCGACCTGCCGAACTCGGCCGCGTACGTCCGCGGCGGGGCCTCCCCCGGCTGCCCGGCTTGCCCGGCGCTCTTCAGTCTGCGCCTCGACGGCAGCGGCAGCACGGCCATGATGGGAGCACAGTCCCTGCCCATCGTCTCCTACCGCTGGGAGCTCACCGGCGCGGCCCGGCAGGTGGTGCGCCGGGGGACGCAGCCCGTCCTGGACATCGATCTCCCCGAGGGCCTCTACCGGGTCGCTCTCGAGGTCGAGGCCGCCCTGCCCTGGGGCACGGCCCGGGGCCGGTTCGTCCGGGAAGTGGCGGTCGAGGACGTGCTCGTCGTGGCCATCGGCGACTCCTACGCGTCGGGGGAAGGCAACCCGGAGCGGGCGCGAGATGCCTCCGGGGGGCCTGCCCAGTGGGCCGATGCGCCCGGGGATCCGGGCACGGAGGCGGCCCACGCTGCGGCCCACCGCTCGACCGCGGCCTGGCCGGCGCTGGCTGCTCTGGCGCTCGAACGCGGGGACCCGGCGACATCGGTCACTTTCGTGTCGGTCGCGGCCACCGGCGCGTCGGTAACTGCGGGGCTGCTGAGCCCGCAGCCCGGGGTGGCGGCGGTGGGGCAACTCGATCAGGTGGCGGCGATGGTGGGGGAGCGGCGCATCGATGTCCTGCTGTTGTCCATCGGCGGCAACGACATCGGGTTTGCCCGCATCGTGCGGGGCCTGGTGGACGCCGATCGCCTGGCCGATCCGGTCTGCTACGGCACCGACCTCGAGAACATCTGGGCGGCGTCGTGGGATGGGGACTGGAACCGGGGCTCCGCCCTGCGCCCCTCGCTGCCGTGGGGGGTGGCGTGCCGGGCCACGACGACGACGGGGCGCGCCCTCCTGCCGGGTCTGCGCGGGCTGCCGGGTGAGCTCGATCGCCTCGCTGCCGCCATCGAGGACGGCCTCGATCCGGTCGCCGTGTATGCCATGGAGTATCCCGACCCCACCGGGTCGGGGAGCGGGCAGGAGGGGTGCGGCGAGATCGTGGGCGACGTGACCCCGCCCTTCCGGTTCCACGAGATCAATCGAGCCGAGCAGGAGCAGGGGGGGACGCGGGTGGTGCAGCCTCTGAACCGCGCCGTGGCCGACGCCGCCGCCCGTCACGGCTGGATTCTCGTAGCCGGTGTGGCGGAGGCGTTCGCCGCGGGGCACGGGTACTGCGGCAGCATTCCGCGCTACCCGGTGGCGGCCGGGGGGACGGGCCGTTGGTCCGGTGTCGATGGCTGGTACCGCCATCCCGCCGCCCTGGCCGGTGACGTCGCCGAGGGGCCGGGGGTTTCGTGGTATCGCACCGCGGCGCAATCCGTCCTTCTGCAGGGGCCGGACACGGCCTGGGACAGCACCGGGACCCTCCACCCCAACGAGCTGGGCCAGGCCGCCATGGCCGGGGCGCTGCTCGAGCTGCTGGGGCACTAGTCACTCGGTGCGGCAGGAATGGCATCAGGTCGACCACGCTGAGTGGTAGTCATGGCAATCGCTACCGCGTAGAGTGGGGGCAACAGATTCGAGGGACCTGATGCACGAGGCCGACGGCGACAGAGAGCGGCTCGGGCGAATGCTCCGAGGGGGCGCGCTGGCCGTCTGCCTGCTCGCCCTGG